>CAMWNB010000001.1 GCA_947175495.1 uncultured Porphyromonadaceae bacterium
GTCGAAATGTGTCTTTTATAATTATTTCCCGTACTTTCACTTTCAATTTATTATTTTATCACACCATATTACAATAAATGAAAAAAGTTTACGCTATGAAAAAACAACTGACGCTGCTGGCCGTAGCCATGGCCTGCGCCGTGTCGCCGATGGCCACACCTTCCGAGGCGCGCGCCGTGTCGCCGCTCAAGGCCGGAAACACCCGTCCGTTCCGCTACGCTCCCGAGTCGGGTTCGCTGGCCCCGCAGTGGAAATCGCAGGCGGCGGCCATGCAGACCAAGCTCAAGGCGCAGTCCACCAAGACCGACACCGACTTTGCTTTCGCTCCGTCCGACCAGCTTTCGTTCCTTCAGCTTCCCGACGGCACCATATGGTACGTTGTGGCCGACACGGACAAGCAAGTATTGTCGCAGAACGAGTACTACACCGACTACACCATCGCCGGCGTGCACGCCACAATCTACGACGCCGACTTCAAACAAGTAGGTAAAATCGACCACACCGTCGACCTCCCCGAAGGCTACGGAAAGTGCACCAGCCTCAGCTTCGGTCTCGCCGCCACGCAGAAGTTCTTCAACACCGACAGCTACTACGAGGTGATGATGATGCTCAACTATCAGCCGGCCGGCTCCTATGGCGCACAGGCCTTCACCTATGTCTATTCGCTGCGCGGAAGCGACACCCCGGCCGTGCTTGCCGACGAAATCAAGGGCTACTACACCACAGCCGTGAACAATGCAAGCGACAGCTGGAGCGAAGATTTCTTCATGAGCTTCCACACGGGCGAGACCTACACGGATGATGAAATGATCTACAGCTTCGACGTCTACACCAAGGCTTCCTACTCCAACCCCAAGGCCACGCTGCTGAAGCATTTCGACATCGACATGATGTATGTCATGAGCGACGGCACCAACGAGGGCATGCCCGTGCTCATCAACTCCAAGGGCAACAAGCTCTATGTGGCTGTGAGCCGCTATGAGAAGACATTCTTCCTCAATCCCTTCGACTTCTATGACGACACCCTCAGCCCCGACAACCACTTCCTCGTCGACCTCTACACCCTCTCGGGCTATCCCGCCCAGCTCAATCTGACCAAGCAGACAAGCATCCCCGTGGGCAATCCCGCCGAGGGATTTGACATGCGCACCTACGCTCTGGGCATGTTCCAGGGCAGCGACGACATCACTTTCGACTTCTCCGGCGCCACGTTGCCCGACTATGTGTTCAGCGTCGTCGACAGCGATTTCCGCGAGAACAGTGCCGCCTATTTCGATGTGATGACAGCCGACGGCGAGTCGCTCGCCACATTCGGCCATGGCAACGACGGCTACATGAACATGGCCGACGTCGAGGGCCATCCCAGCCAGTTTGTGTTCTTCACCTACAACGACGACGGCACCGAAGGCATCCTGCGCTTCATGGACTATCCCTCGCTGCAGGAGGTAGTCTCCATTCCCTTGCTTGCGCAAGTGGGCAACACCAAAGAGAAACTCAGCACCGACCTTGACCGCGTGGCCGCCAACGGCTCCTACAGCTATGTGTTCTCCGGAGCGCTCGGCGACCGCGACAGCGAAGGAAACACCATCCACGATGTGTTCTGGTTCGACAAGGACGGCAATTATCAGCGCACCGACCGCCTCAACGTGGGCAAGGACGTGAACATGGTCAAAGTCTATGTGGCAGGCCATGCTCTCGACCCCTATGTGTTCAACACCGACACGAAGCAGGAGTACATGACACTGGTGCAGCGCCGCAACGACGCCTCCAGCTCCATGGCCCACACCGAACTGTGCGTCGTGAATGCCGATGGCGACATGCTCATGCAGTACAAGTTCGACACCCGCGACTCGAGCATCGGCGTGTCGCTGGTCAACACGTCCTCCAAGCCCGCGCTGTGCCTCGGCCACGTCGATTTCGACGACAACATGTACCACAGCGAGTTTGTGTCGCTGCCCCTCAATAAGTTCGAGGGCGAAGGCACCGTGGAGAACCCCTATCTGCTCTACACTCCCGGCGACATACGCCAGATCAAGAACAACCTCGCCTCGCACTATCGCCTTGCCGCCGACATCGACTACCGCGGCACGGCATTCACGCCCGTCGAAGGTGTCTTCTCCGGAAGCATCGACGGCGCCGGCCATTCTATCAGGAACTTCACCCTCTCGGACGCTCCGATGTTCGCCGGCATCAACGGCACCGACGCCAAGAGATGCTCCGTGCGCGACCTCATTCTGTGGAAACCCGTCGTCACCGGCAGCGCCACCGCGGTGCTGGCCAACCGCATCGTCATGACCGACATCGAGGGCGTGCACGTGCATCAGCTCGACGCTGTCAGCGACAGCAACGACGATTTCGGCGGTCTGGTGTGCAACGCCGGCGTCGGCAACAACATCACAGGCTGCTCCGTCAGCGGCTCCATTCAGCGCGACGGCGCAGTGGGCGGCATCGTGTGCGACCTCGGCAACGGCTCCTCTGTCACCGCATGCTCTTTCAGCGGCTCCATCAAGGCCGACGCCTACCTCGGCGGCATAGTCTCGAGCACCACAGCCACATCGCCCGTTACCGACTGCCACGTCAACGCCACCCTCGAGGCGCGCAACAACATCGGCGGCATCGTGGCCAACTCCGGCCGCGGCCTCATAAGCCGCTGCGTGGCCGAAGGCGAAATCACCGCCACCGAGGCCGGACGTGCCTACTCCGAAGTGAACGGCATGATCCAGGTCATCAACGTGGGCGGCATCGTCGGCAGCCTCATTCCCGACATGGGCGGCTACGACGACCTCGGCCAGCCGACCGCGCCCGGCACCACGCCCGTGGTGAAGGACTGCCTTGTAGCTCTCGACGCCATCACCATTCCCGAGGGCAACGATGCCCTGCTGGCCACCGCCCACCGCATCGTAGGCCGCTCGCGTGCCAACTACGACCCGCAGTATCTCGGCGAAGAATACGACGAGGACCTCGGCGACTGGGTCATCACATGGGGCGACCCGCAGGCTCCCGAGAACTGCCTTGCCAACAACCACGCTCTCGACGTGCTCGGCTCGCTCGATTCCTCCGTTGACGCCGAAGCCACATCCACCGAAGGCGCCACCAAGGCCTACGGCGATATTGACGCCGACTTCTACGACAGCCTCTCCTTCGGCCTCAACGGCTACAGCACCGAGGCTCCCTGGGTGTTCGCCACCAACCTCATCCCGCAGCTGTGGTTTGAAAGCATCGTGGGACGTGCGCTCAGCTTCGAGCCCGCGGCTGTCTCCGTCGCTGCCGGAGAGACCGCACAGGTGCTCCTCGTGGCCGAAGGCATCACCATCGACGGCCTCATCGTGGAATCCAGCGACGAGAGCGGATGCATGCCCAACCTTGTCGACATCACCGACGAAGGCTTCATCATGGAAGTGGAAGTGCTGAAAGAAGGCACCTACACCGTCACCGCCTCCGCAGGCACCGTGAAGGCCGTGCTGACCGTCACCGGCCTCTCGGGCATCCGCGACGCTGTGGCCGAAGCCTCGGCCATCAGCTACGATGGCGCCACCGTGGCCGCCGCCGGTTCGCAGATAGCCGTCTGCAATGTGGCAGGCGTGGCAGTGGCAGGCGGCAGCGATGCCGTGTCCGTGTCGCACCTCGCCCCCGGCATCTATGTGGTGGTGGCCACCGACCCCGCCGGCGCACGCTCCACGCTTAAGATAGCCGTGAAGTAATCTCCTCCCTCCTCCGCACATCGCACGAGAGCGCGGCCCCGCACGGGTCGCGCTCTTTTTTCGCGCGATGCGTGCCGATATTCCCGCGGAAATAGCTAATTTTGCAATCTGACATAATAGAATCGTACTTTTGTATTAGCTGAAACCACGACAGATTATGAAACCGGCAAGCATTGAATGGATTGACTCCTGCGAGAGCACCAACACAGAGATGAAAAGGCGCGGCGCGGCCGTGCCCCACGCCCATGTTCTGGCGGCGCACGCACAGACCGCGGGCCGCGGACAGCGCGGCAACGATTGGGAAGCCGCCCCCTGTCTGAACCTCACCTACAGCCAGATGCTGCGTCCCGGCTCCATGGATGCCTCCCGTCAGTTCGACCTGTCGATGCTCGCCTCGCTCGCCATCCTCGGCGTGCTGCGGCGCTACCTTGGCGCCGACGCATGTCTGAGCATCAAGTGGCCCAACGACATCTATGCCGGCGACCGCAAGCTCGGCGGCATTCTCATCGAAGGCTGCGTCAGCGGACACTCGCTGGAGTCGATGGTGCTCGGCGTGGGCATAAACGTCAATCAGACCGAGTTTCTCAGCGATGCGCCCAACCCCGTGTCGATGGCGCAGATAGCCGGCCACACCTTCGAGCTTGAAGCACTCGCGCAGGCACTTGCCGACGAGACCGCCACGCAGATGAGCATCTACGAGGACGACCCGGAGTACGACGAGCTGCACTACCTCTACATGCAGGCTCTGTGGCGCCGCGAAGGCATGCACCCCTACCGCGACACGGCCACAGGCGAGCGCTTCGACGCCGAAATCGCTGATGTGCTCCCCGACGGACGCCTGAGCCTGCGCACAGCCTCCGGCGAGATACGCAATTACGAATTCAAGCAAGTGGCCGCCATACTCTGATGCAGAAAAAGACCATTTTCGACATGGCCCGCCCCGACGTGGCCACATTCCGCCGCGCCGAGAAGATGCCCGTTGCGCTCGTCGTGGACAACGTGCGCTCGCTCAACAACATCGGCTCGCTGCTGCGCACCTCCGACGGTTTCGCAGTGGCCGAAGTGTGGCTGTGCGGCATCTCGGCCGTCGAGCCCGGCCCCGAAGTGCACAAGACCGCCCTGGGTGCCGAGGAATCGGTGGACTGGCGCCACTGCGCCTCGACGCTCGATGCCCTCGCGGCTCTGCGAGCCCGCGGCTACACGCTCTGCTGTCTCGAGCAGGTGGTCGGCAGCGTTGAGCTGCAGCGCTACAGCGTCGACCCCGCCGCCCGCTACGCCGTCGTGGTGGGCAACGAGGTGGACGGCGTCGACCCCGCCGTGGTCGACGCATGCGACGTGTGTCTCGAGATTCCCCAGCTGGGCACCAAGCACTCCCTCAACGTGTCGGTGAGCGCCGCCGTGGCCCTGTGGCATTTTTATGAACAATTCCTCCCCTCGCTTCGCAAATGAAAAAGATATTTACAGTATTAGCCGTGGCGGCAGCCGCGCTCTCAAGTGTTTACGCAATGAATCTCGACGAACCCGCCGCCATGCCGCGCCCGCTGCGCGACGGCGACAAGATAGCCATCGTTTCTCCCGCCGGCCCCGTTGATTCGGCCATCGTGTATGAAGCAGCCGACACGCTCCGCTCCATGGGCTATGCCGTCGACATCATGCCCCACGCCCTCGGCAAGGTGGGGCAGTACGCCGCAAGCGACTCCGGCCGTCTGGCCGACCTGCGTGCCGCCCTCACCGACACCACCGTGCGCGCAGTCCTGTGCTCGCGCGGCGGCTATGGTGCCGTCCACCTGCTCGACAGCCTGGCCGGGCTGCCGTTGCACGACGACCCCAAGTGGCTCATCGGCTTCTCCGACATCTCCGCGCTGCACGCCCTGCTGGCGTCGCGCAACATCGCCAGCGTGCACGGCAACATGTGCAAGCACCTGGCCCTGGGTCCCGACGACGAGGACAACGCCACGGAGATGGCCATCCTGCGCGGCTATAAGCCAGTCTACACCTGGGACGCCGACACGCTCAACCGCGCCGGCACGGCCACGGGGCGCCTGCTGGGCGGCAACATGGCAGTGATAGCCGAGCTCATCAACACGCCCTACGACGTCGTCCGGCCCGGCACCATTCTCTTTATCGAGGACCTCGAGGAACCCATCTACAAGATAGAACGCATCATGTATCAGCTGCGCCTCAGCGGCGTGCTGCCGCGTCTCGCAGGCCTTGTGGTGGGCCAGTTCACCGGCTACCGCCCCAACGACAGCTACGACACCATGGAGCGCATGATCGCCGACATGGTGGCTCCCTACGGCTATCCTGTGGCTTTCAACGCCCCCATCGGCCATGTCGACCACAACGTGCCCGTCATCCAGTCGGCCACGGTCACGCTTGAAGTCGGCCCCGACGCCTCCCGCCTCTCCTTCGACTGATTCTTTCCCCGCGTCCGCCTTGTTTCAGTTTGTTTCACTGTTTCGGGGTGAAACAGTGAAACAAGCGAAACACTTGTCACGCTCACGGGCTATCCGTATATTTGCAGCGGAACCGGCTTTTGCCTGTTCCGCTATGTCTTTTTTCAGGCGTCGTACGAGTTCGCCTGCTGCTGTCGGCAAGCTATTCGGCCGACTTCGGTCCGACATTCCGCACAGGCCGTCGCTGCTGAAGATGTAGCGGGCGGGACGGTGTTTCAGTTTGTTTCACTGTTTCGGGGTGAAACAGTGAAACAAGATGAAACAAGGCAACAAGAAAGGCGGCCGCGTCGCCAGTGACGCAGCCGCCTTTGCTATGTGCGGGCCTCGGGGGGATTATTCGGGCTTGTTGCGGCGGGGACCACGGTCGCGGCCGCCTTCACGGCGCGGGCCGCGGTCGCCTTCGCGACGGGGTGCGCGCTCGCGGCGCTGGGGCTCTACGTAGCCTTCGGGCTTGGGCTGAAGGGCACGCATCGACAGGCGGTACTTGCCGGTCTTCTTGTCGATTTCGATGAGCTTGACCTCCACGCTGTCGCCTTCTTTCAGGCCGCTGGCCTCCATGTCGTCGAGACGTTCCCAGGAGATTTCGCTGATGTGGAGCAGACCGTCGCGGTGGGGCATGAACTCGACGAATGCGCCGAAGTCCATGATGTTGCGCACGGTGCCTTTGTACACCTTGCCTTCTTCGGGCAGCTCGACGATGGCGTTGATGAGCTCGAGGGCCTTGTCGATGCTGTCGCGGTTGGGCGCGGCCACTTCGATGAAGCCGCCTTCGTCGATTTCGTCGATGCTGACGGTGGCGCCGCTGGCTTCCTGGATGCCCTGGATGATTTTTCCGCCCGGGCCGATGACTGCGCCGATGAGCTCTTTGGGGATGAGCATGGTGACGATGCGGGGCACGTGGGCTTTGTAGTCCTCGCGGGGCTCGGCGATGGTCTCGTGGATTTTGCCGAGGATGTGGAGGCGTCCTTCGCGGGCCTGGTTGAGGGCCTTTTCGAGGATTTCGTAGCTGAGGCCGTCGCACTTGATGTCCATCTGGGTGGCGGTGATGCCGTCGGCGGTGCCCGTCACCTTGAAGTCCATGTCGCCGAGGTGGTCCTCGTCGCCGAGGATGTCGCTGAGCACGGCGTATTTGGTGCAGCCTTCATCGCTGATGAGGCCCATCGCGATGCCTGCCACGGGCTTCTTCATCTTCACGCCTGCGTCGAGCAGGGCGAGGGTGCCGGCGCACACGGTGGCCATCGACGAGGAGCCGTTGCTCTCGAGGATGTCGCTGACGATGCGGCACACATAGGGGAAGTTGTCCGGGAACATGCGCTTGAGGGCGCGGTGGGCGAGGTTGCCGTGGCCGATTTCGCGGCGGCCTACGCCGCGCTGGGGCTTGGCTTCGCCGGTGGAGAAGGGCGGGAAGTTGTAGTGGAGCAGGAAGCGTTCGCGACCCTGCACGAGCACTTCGTCGAGGATTTTCTCGTCGAGCTTGGTGCCGAGGGTGACGGTGGCCAGCGACTGTGTCTCGCCGCGGGTGAACACGGCGGATCCGTGGGGGCCGGGGATGTAGTCGGTCTCGCACCAGATGGGGCGTATCTCGTTGGTCTTGCGGCCGTCGAGGCGGATGCCTTCGTCGAGCACGCAGCGGCGCATCGCTTCTTTTTCAACGTCGTGGTAGTAGCGGCGCACGAGGGCTTCCTTGGCCTCGCGGTCTTCTTCGCTCATGGCGTCGAGGTATTCCTGGCAGATGGCTCCGAAGCTGTCGATGCGCCAGTGCTTGTCGGCGCAGCCGGCCTTGGCGACGGCGTAGGCCTTGTCGTAGCACTTGGCGTGCACGTCGGCGCGGAGTTCGTCGTCGTTCACTTCGTGGCAGTATTCGCGCTTCACCACGCCTACGGCCTCGGCGAGCTCGTTCTGCACGCGGCACATGTCCTTGATGGCTTCGTGGGCGCACTTGAGGGCGGCAAGAAGGTCGGCCTCGCTCACTTCGTTCATCTCGCCTTCCACCATCATGATGTTGTCGGCGGTGGCGCCTACCATGAGTTCCATGTCGGCGCGCTCGAGCTGCTCGAAAGTGGGGTCGATGACGAACTGGCCGTCGATGCGGGCCACACGCACTTCGGCGATGGGGCCGTTGAAGGGTATGTCGCTGACGGTGAGTGCGGCGCTCGCGGCGAGGCCTGCGAGAGCGTCGGGGCAGTCAACGCCGTCGGCGCTGTAGAGGGTGACGTTTACGAAAGTGTCAGCGTGGTAGTTGTCCGGGAAAAGGGGACGGAGCACGCGGTCGACGAGGCGTGCTGTGAGGATTTCATAGTCGCCGGCACGGCCCTCACGCTTGAGGAAACCGCCGGGGAAACGGCCTGCCGCGGAGAACTTCTCTTTGTACTCCACGGTGAGGGGCATGAAGTCGACGCCTTCGCCTGCTTCCTTGGCGGAAACAATCGTGGCGAGGATCATCGTGTTGCCCATGCGGAGCTCCACGGCTCCATCAGCCTGCTTGGCAAGTTTGCCGGTCTCGAGCGTGATCTCGCGGCCATCGGCAAGCGTGATGGTCTTCTTGATTGGATTCATAAATGCTTTTATTTGTTTTTTTATCTACTGTATTTGCCCGCAAAGGTACGATTTTTGCACGAGACGGGCAAAACTTTTTTGGCCGTATGCACCGAATGTCGTACTTTTGTAGGGAAAAACCCGATCTTGCCGATGAATAAATACGATTTCGACTGTGTGATAGACCGCCGCGACACGGGAGCGGTGAAATACGAGGGCCTGGACGCCATGTTCGGACGCCACGATGTGACGCCGCTGTGGATCGCCGACCTGGACTTTGCCGTGTGTCCCGACATCATAAAGGCGCTGAGCCACCGCCTGGAGCACCCCGTGCTGGGCTACTCGGCCGCGCCCGACGCCTACTGGCAGAGCATCATCGACTGGCAGCGCCGCCGCCACGGCTTCGAGGTGCGCCGCGAGGAGCTTGCCTTTATTCCGGGTGTGGTCAAGGGCATTGCTCTGTGTGTCAATTATTTTACCGGCCGTGGCGATGCCGTGCTGATTCAGCCTCCGGTCTACCATCCTTTCCGCATGGTGGTGGAAGGCAACGGACGTCGCGTGGTGGAGAACCCGCTGCTGTTCGACGGCGAGCGTTACAGCATGGACCTCGACGGGCTGGCCGACGTGCTGCGCCGCGAGCGTCCGCGCATGATGATACTGTGCAACCCTCACAATCCCATAGGCATACAGTGGGACGAGGCGACGCTGCGCCGCGTGGCCGCCTTGTGCCGCGAGACGGGCACGGTGGTCGTCAGCGATGAGATCCACGGCGACCTCGTGCTGCACGGACGCCGCCACATTCCCTTCCTGGAGGTGAGCGACGACGCGCGTGCCGTGGGAGTGATGCTCGGCGCTCCGAGCAAGACGTTCAACATCCCCGGCCTCGTGAGCTCGTGGATGGTGGTGAAGAGCGAGAGCCTGCGTGCCGATTTCTACCGGTGGATGGAGGTGAACGAGTTCTCCGCGCCTGTGATGATAAGCACCATCGGCGCCGAGGCTGCCTATACCGCCGGCGAGCAGTGGCTCGACGAGATGATGCGCTATGTGGAGAGCAACATCGAATTTGCCATCGACTATGTGGCCGGCAACATACCCGGCGTGCGCGTGGTGCGCCCCGAGGCTTCGTTCCTGCTGTGGCTCGATTTCAACGACCTCGGCCTCGAGCAGAAAGAGCTGATGCGCATGCTCGTGGACGACGCGCGCATCGCCGCCAACGACGGCACCATGTTCGGCCGCCAGGGCAAGGGCTTCTGCCGCCTCAACGTGGGCACGCCGCGATGCGTGCTCACCGCCGCCCTCGACCACATCCGCGACGCCGTAAGACACATCAGGTCATGAAGCTGCGTATTCTTCCTCCCGACGGGATGCTCGACACGGCGCTCGCTCTGCCGCCGAGCAAGAGCATGAGCGTGCGCGCCGTGGCCATGGCTGCCGCGGGCGCCGCATACGACGGCCCGACGGCCGACTGCGCCGACACCGCTGCCATGCGCCGCGTGGCAGCGGCCGGCACCGGCACGGCCGATGCCGGCGACAGCGGCGCCGCCCTGCGCTTCGGCACTGCCCTGCTTGCGGCCACCGAGGGCACCGACGTCGTCATCGCGGGCTCGCCCCGGCTGATGGCTCGCCCTATGGCCCCGCTGATAGAGGCCCTGCGGATGCTTGGCGCCGATGTGGAGGACGGAGAGGATGGCGTGCGCGTGCGTGGCCGGCTCCTTGCCGGAGGCCGCGTGGCGGTCGGTTCCGGCGTCAGCTCGCAGTTCGTGTCGGCGCTGCTGATGGCTGCGCCGCTGATGGCCGGCGGCCTTGAGCTGACCATCGACTGGAATCAGCCTTCGCTGCCCTACATAGACATGACGCTCGCTATGATGCGCGCCCGAGGCATCGACGCCTCCCGCGAGGGCATAGAGATAGGCGTGCGCCCCGGCGCCTACCGGGCCGCGGCCGAGCCCGACGTGGAGCCCGACTGGAGCGCGGCGGCGTTCTGGTACGAGATAGCGGCGCTGACGGCCGGCTTCGTCACTCTGCGCGGCATGAAGCCTGCGAGTGTGCAGGGCGACCGCGCCGTGGCCGACATATTCACCCGCCTGGGCGTGGTCACCGCTTTCGACGGCGAAGGCGCGCAGCTGAGCGCCGACCCCGAGATGCACGCCCGTCTCGACATAGACTGCTCCGCCACGCCGGATCTTGTGCCCGCAATGGCCGTAACGGCCACGTTGCTGGGCGTGCCCTTCGAATTTTCCGGCACGGCGGCGCTGCGCGACAAGGAGTGCGACCGCGTGGCCGCGATTGTCGAGGAACTGGCCAAGACGGGCGCTGTGGTGGAGTACGACCGCGGCACGCTGCAGTGGGACGGGCGTCGCGTGCCCGTGATGGAGCTGCCGGAATTCGACGCCCGCGGCGACCACCGCATGGCCATGGCTCTGGCGCCTGTGGCCGTGTTCGCTCCGGGCATCACCATTGACGGCGCCGAGTGTGTCGGCAAGTCTTATCCTGAGTTCTGGGACCACTTGCGGGCCGCAGGCTTTGAAGTGGAGGAGGCGGAATAGATGGTGGCTGCGCTTGTCATACTTGCTGCGATAGTGGCCGTAGGCGCTCTGTGCCTGCTCTACGAGCTGTGGTGCCGCCGCCGTGGCGTCGCCGGGCCTGCGGTGGCGCCGGAGCCGCCCGGGGAGTGCTGCGGACAGCACGAGGTGTGCGAGCGCGACTCGCTGCTTGCCGCTGTGTCGGAGCAGATAGAGTACTTCGACGACGAGGAACTCGATGCCTATGCCGGGCGCGCGTCCGATGCCTACACCGAGCGAGAGACCGAGATATTCCGTGACATACTGCTGTCGCTGCTGCCCGACGACGTGGCCCCCTGGGCCCGCAGCCTGCAGCTGCGCGGCATCGAACTGCCCGCACCCGTGCGCGAGGAATTGCTGCTGATTGTGGGCGAAAACCGAACTGAAAATGCTTGAATTTCTTGACTATACTTTCTTCCGCTATGCGCTCGCCGGCGTGGTGCTCATCAGCATCTCGGCGGCCATAGTGGGCAGCTATATAATCACACGCCGCATGGTGGCCATAGCCGGCGGCATCACCCATGCCTGCTTCGGCGGCCTCGGCCTGGGCTACTTCCTGGGTGTCAGCCCGGCGGCGATGGCGGCGGTGTTTGCCGTGGCGTCGAGCGCGGGGGTGGAGTGGATGTCGCAGCGCATGCGACTGCGCGAGGATTCGGCCATCGCCGTGGTGTGGTCGCTCGGCATGGCTGTCGGTGTGCTGTTTGTGTTCATGACGCCCGGCTATGTGCCCGAGCTCAACAGTTTTCTGTTCGGCAACATACTCACCATCAGCCTGCAGGATCTCTGGACCTTCGCCGGCTTCACGGCCCTGCTCTGCGGCTTCTTCGCGTGGCGTTACAGGCAGATAGTGGCCGTGGCCTTCGACCGCGACTTCGCCCGCGTGCAGGGGCTGCCCGTGCGGTTCGTATCATATGCGATGACGGTGTCTGTGGCCGTGTGCATCGTGCTCACCATACGTCTTGTCGGCGTGATGCTGCTGATGTCGATGATGTCGCTGCCGATGATGACGGCCGAGGTGTTCTGCCGCCGCTTCTCCACGATGATGCCCGTGTCGGCCGCCGTGGCCGTGTCGGCGGGCGTGGGAGGCCTTTTCGCCGGCGCCGCTGCCGATGTGCCGTGCTCGGCCATGATAGTGATAATCCTTGTCGTGATTTTCGCCGTTGCCAAGGCCGTCGAGGCCCTGCGGCCGCGCCACGCCCGTCCCGCGCGATGAATCCCGACACCCACGCCCGCGCGCTCGCGCTGCTGCGCCGCTTCTACGGCTACGACAGCTTCCGTCCCGGCCAGGCCGAGATAATCGACGCTGTGGCTGCGGGGCGCGACGCCATAGCGCTGATGCCCACGGGCGGCGGCAAGTCGCTGTGCTATCAGATGCCGGCGCTCATGTGCGACGGCGTGTGCGTGGTGGTGTCGCCGCTCATTGCGTTGATGGACGACCAGGTGGCGGCGTTGCTGGCCAATGGCATCCCTGCCGCCGCCGTGCACTCCAACCGCCCCGACGACGAGGTGCGCGAGGCCCTGGAACAGGCGCGTCTGGGACGCGTCAAGCTGCTGTACACGTCGCCCGAGCGCTTCGTGGCCGACCTGCCCGCATGGAGCCGTTCGCTGCCCATACGCATCGTGGCCATCGACGAGGCGCACTGCATCTCGCAGTGGGGCCACGATTTCCGCCCGGTCTACACCGAGCTCGCCGGAGTGAAGGCTGCCCTGCCCGGAGTGCCCGTCATAGCCCTGACAGCCACGGCCGACCGCCTGACGCGCGACGACATCGCACGCCAGCTGGCGCTGCGCGATCCATTCTCGTGGACAGGCAGCTTCGACCGCCCCAACATCAGCATAGAGGTGGCTCCCGACCCCGGCAAGGCCCGGCGCATTGCCCGCGTGCGGGAGCTCGTGCGCAAATATCCCGACGACAGCGGCATCGTGTACTGCCTCAGCCGGGCCAAGGCCGAGGCCATGACGGCAGCGCTGCAGGCATGCGGCATCCGCGCCGCCTGCTACCATGCCGGCATGCCGGCGGCGGCCCGCGAGGAGTCGCAGCGCGCGTTCATCAACGGCGATGTCAGCGTGGTGTGTGCCACGGTGGCTTTCGGCATGGGCATCGACAAGAGCAACATCCGCTGGGTGGTGCACAACAACATGCCGGCCAACATCGAGAGCTACTACCAGGAGATAGGCCGCGCCGGGCGCGACGGCCTGCCGGCCGAGGCGGTGATGTTCCACAGCGTGGGCGACGTCATCACCCTGCGCCGTTTTATCGACGACAGCGACAGCTCGCGCCGCGGCATCAACACCGAGAAGCTCGCGCGCATGCAGGCTTTCGTCGACGCCGCCGTGTGCCGGCGGCGCATGCTGCTGAGCTATTTCAACGAGGAGAAGGTGCGCGACTGCGGCAACTGCGACGTGTGCCGCTCGGCTCCGCTGCGCTTCGACGGCACCGTGGCCGTGCAGAAGGCGCTTAGCGCCGTGGTGCGCACGGATTGCGGGGTGGGGGCCTACATGCTGTGCGACATCCTGCGCGGCTCTCTCCGCCACGACCTGCGCCTGCGCGGCTACGACCGCATACGCACCTTCGGCGCGGGCGCCGACATGAGCATGGCCGAGTGGAACTACTACATCTCGCAGATGATACAGCTGGGACTGCTCGACGTGGCCTACGACGACAACAACCGTCTGCGTCCCACGCCCTACGGCATGCGCGCGCTGCGCGGCGAGGAGCGCGTGATGCTGGCCAAATACACCGAGCGCACGGCCGCCCGCAGCGCGGCAAAGACCGCATCGTCCGCCTCCCGCAGCGACACCGATTCGCTGCTGGCGCGCCTGAAAGCCGTGCGCCGCGCCGAGGCCGCCCGTATAAAGATGCCGCCCTACCTGATATTCTCCGACGCGTCGCTGGCCGACATGGCCCGGCGCCGCCCGCACACGCTCGACGACTTCCGCGAGGTGCAGGGCGCGGGCGAGGTGAAGACCGCCCGATTCGGCCAGATGTTTCTTGACGCCATCCGCGACTTCGAGCGCGGTACGCTGCTCTGACGCTTGCCGTTTGGAAAAAATTTCGTAATTTTGCCCCCGTTTTTTGCGTGTCGCGCTTTGCGAGAAGCGTGTCGCGCCATGCCGATTGTTGAAATCATATAGTATATCAACCATTATATCATGTTCACAATTTTTCATGGCTTTCACCTCGTGGAGGCCTATCATCAATGGAAAAAGGAGCATCGCAAGAACAACAACCCGATAGGGTTGAAGGTGCTCAAACTGTGCATCGCCATCGCGGCCGCACTGTTTTTATGGATCGCTCCCTCGTCGGTCTACGGTCTGCCGGGTCTCAGCCCTGTGGAGCACCGTGTCATCGCCATCTTCGCTTTTGCAGCGCTGATGTGGCTCTTCGATGCCGTGCCGGCATGGACGAGCTCGCTCGTGGTGGTGGTGCTGCTTCTGTTCTGCACGTCGGACAGCGCGCTGTGGTTCTTCCAGACGGGCGCCGACGGCGTGAAGTATGAGAACCTCGTCAGCAACACCGCTATCCTTCACTGCTTCGCCGATCCCACCATCATGCTGTTCATCGGCGGCTTCATCATAGCCATCGCCGCCACCAAGAGCGGCCTCGACGTGAAGCTGGCCAAGGTGATGCTGGCTCCGTTCGGCACCCGCTCCGAGAGCGTGCTGCTGGGCTTCCTGCTCGTGACGGCCGTGTTCTCCATGTTCATCAGCAACACCGCAACGGCGGCCATGATGCTTACCTTCCTGGCTCCCGTGCTCAAGGCTCTGCCGGCCGACGGCAAGGGCAAGATCGGTCTGGCGCTCGCCATCCCTATCGGCGCCAACATCGGCGGCATGGGCACGCCCATCGGCACGCCTCCCAACGCCATCGCCCTGAAGTTTCTCAACGATCCCGCAGGTATGAATATGGGTATCGGCTTCGGCCAGTGGATGATGGTGATGGTGCCCGTGACCCTCGTGCTGCTGTTCTTCGCATGGTTTGTGCTCGGCCGCATGTTCCCCTTCAAGCAGAAGACAATCCATCTGCAGATCGAGAGCCACCACGAGGCCAAACCCACCGACGCCCTCGTGTATGTCACATTCGCCGTCACCGTGGCCCTGTGGCTGACGGACTCCGTGACGGGCGTCAACGCCAACGTAGTGGCAATGCTCCCTGTGGGCGTGCTCTGCATGGCGGGTGTCATCACCAAGCGCGACCTTGAACAGATTTCGTGGAGCATCCTGTGGATGATAGCCGGCGCCTTCGCCCTCGGCGTGGCAATGCGTCAGTCGGGCCTCGCCGCCCACATGATCGAGGCCATCCCCTTCGGCCAGTGGTCGCCTCTGGCAGTCATCATCGGCTCGGGCCTGCTTTGCTATCTCATGGCCAACTTCATCAGCCACACGGCCACCGCGGCCCTGTTCGTGCCTATCCTGGCTATCGCCGGCACTTCCATGGAAGCGCAGCTCGGCGCCTTCGGCGGTGTGTCTACGCTGCTCATCGGTGTGGCCGTGTGCTCGTCGCTGGCTATGGTGCTGCCCATCTCCACGCCCCCGAACGCCCTGGCCGATGCCACGGGCTTCATCAAGCAGAAAGACATGGTGCGCACCGGTCTCATCATGGGCCTCGTGGGCCTCGTGCTGGGCTACGCCGTGCTCATCTTCTGCGGCGTCAACGGCATCTTCTGAATCCGCCCCGACACAAACAAAAAAACGGCAGCCTTCATCCGGGGCTGCCGTTTTTGTTTGTCGTCGCTCGCTTCAATGGCCGGGGACGGAGTCAGAGGAGCCACTCGCGGACGCGCTCGCGGACGGCGTTGGATTCGCGCAGCATGCGGATGAACTCGAGGGCCGACTGCTTGCGGTAGGCCCCGCGCAGCACATGCACGCAGCCGTCCATCTCGTTGTCGGGCAGGTCGAGGCGTATGGCACGCACGCCCGGCTCGCTGTAGACGGTGCCCTCGGCAAGCACAGTGACGAGCTCGCTCTGCTTGATGAGCTTGAGCAGGATGTTCACCTCGTTGAGTTCGATGCGGATGCGCAGCGCCGGCGCAAGGGGCGTCAGATGGCGCTCGAAGGCGTTGCGTGCCTGCAGGCCGCGCGAGGGCAGGGCGAGGTCGTATTTCTCGATGTCGGCCAGGGTCACGCGCTCGCGCGATGCGAGCGGGTGGCCTTCGTTGACGATTACGGCCAGGTGATTGTCGAACAGCACATGCGACTCTATCTCGGGCATGCGCTCGGTGGGGCGGAACGCCAGCACGAAGTCGACGTCGCGTCGCTGCAGCATCTCCATCAGTTCGGCCATGGGTTTGTAGCAGATGTTCAGTCGCACGCGCGGATGTTGCTTCATGAACTCGAGCAGTGTCTCGGTGAGTATGGGACTGAAAGAGTAGGTGACGCCGATGTTGAGCGTGCCGGAGAGCAGTTTCTGCAGGTCGTCGATGCGCTGCACGCATGTCTCGGCGTCGTGGACGGTGCGTCGCGCGCAAGGCAGCAGCTCGCTGCCGGCTTCGGTGAGTGTGAGTGTGTGGGCGCCTCGGCCGAAGAGTTGCACGCCCAGCTCGTCCTCGAGCTGCTTGATCTGTTGCGACAGGGTGCTCTGGGCGATGCACAGGGTTTTGGCGGCCTCTGAGAAGTTGAGGGTCTCGGCGGCGCGCACGAAGTATTTGAGTTGACGGAGTTCCATTTTGCAAAGGTAAGCAATTATCTGGTTGCCTGGAAGGAAATTTTCTTGAGCGCGAACACGGGGATGTTGGCGCCCAGCACCATGCCGAGCATGATGAATGTGCACGTCAGGCCGTTCTGCGCGAATAGCGACAGGTAGCGGTCGAAGGCGGCCTCGCCCGTGTGGAGCATGCACGAGATGAGCGCCTGCACGGTGCGGTAGGCGTACATGCCGGGAATCATCGGCAGCAGCGCCGGGAAGAGGCACACTTCGGCGGGACACTTGATGAGGGGTGCCAGCAGCACGCCGAGCACACCCACCGCCATGGCTGCGGCGGTGCTTGCCATCACGATGTGCATGCCGGCGATGTCGGGCGCCATGAGCACGTAGCGCACGGCGTGGCCCACGGCTGCGATAACGGCGCACACGGCGTAGGCGCGCCGCGGAGTGTTGCTGATGGAGGAAAAACCGATAGCGGCTATCGCTGCGAACAATCCGTCCTCAAAAATATTTACGAAAATCTCGCTGCTCATGGTCAGAATTTTTCGAGTCCGAGGATAAACATGCCCGCGCACAGGCCGGCCGAGAGGCATGCTGTGAGCACGCATGCGTCCATGAAGCGGCTGAACGCGCACAGGTAGTGCTTGGCCATAAGGTCGCTCACGGCGTTGATGTAGGGCACGCCCGGGATTAGGTAGAGCACGCTCGTGGCGAGCGCAATGTCGGGTGTGTCACCCCAGCCGAAAATCCACGCACCCGCACTGATGGCTGCCGAGAAGAAAGCCGCGCACAGGAAGGTGAGACGCAGGTCGCGTCCGTCGGCTATCATGGTCTGCTTCAGAGGGTAGCCGGCGAGCGTGGCCACGAGCACGGTGAGCATGGCCGCCCAGTCGCCGCCGAACAGGCGGCAGAAGGCAGCATTGGCCGGACCAACGAGCAGCAGCACCTCCCACTGTCCCGTGGGGCGCGTGCGCTTTATCTCGTCGAAGCGGCGCACGGCTTCGGGGAAGTCAACCAGGCCGTCGGCTATCTCCCAGCTGAGGCGGCTGAGACGCGCGTTGATGTCGAAGCTGATGCCGCTGTGGCCGGTGCGCCGCGTGTACACGGCCGCATCGGCGCCGTCGGCGCCCGCGAGCGACAGTTCGACGTGCGACGGCATCACCGTGAGCTCGCAGTCGATGCCGAGGGCGCGGGCTATGCGTGCGGTGTTCTTTGTGATGCGAGCGCAGGTGGCGCCGCAGCCCCATAGCCACGAAGCGTAGTCGGCCAGGAAGGCGCATTTTTCAGAGATTGTCGAAGAGTTCTGCATCTTCATCGGAGAGGTCGCCGGGAACGTACAACATCTGGCCCTCCTCGCCTTCCTCGAACAGCGAGCGGCGGGGTTTGTCGCCGGCGGCGGGGCGGCATTCGGTGTAATAGCGCTCGAAAGCGCGGAAGATAAAGGCGAGCAGCAGCACTGCCACTATAGCCCACCATGTGATTTCTGCTTGTACCATAGTCTTTTTTTATTTTGGCTGCAAAGGTAACAAGTGAAGCGCCGGCTCGAGGGCCTCCGAGCGCGCGATTTTTCGATAGGTTCAATCGGTTTTGACGATACGTCGCTGCGGCGAGGTGTTGATGATGAGCGGCACGGTCTCAAGAGTGACGGCGCTTGTGTCGAGGCCCATCGCGCTGCGGTCCGACACGCCCATGCGGCGCAGCATGCCGTGCAGGCGCATCAGGCGGGCGGCTCCGTGCGGACAGTTGCTCGACGGCGAGAAGATGCGGTGCAGGATTATGAAGCGGAAGTCGCCCGGTATGCCGCGGGCGTGTAGCGACGGGTAAGTGCTTGTGAGGTCGAGCCGCCCGGCGGCCACGAGGTCTTCCACCACTTGCCGCAGATACACGCTGACGGTGGGCTGCACGCGGAATCCCAGACGCATCGTCACGAGGTAGAGCGTGCCGGGCACCACGTCCTCGGCCGTGTAGCTGAGCGTGTCGGGGTCGTCGGTGTATTCGACATGCAGCAGCCAGTAGTGGTCGGCGCGTTTGGGCTGTTTGCTGATGATGGAGTACACCAGTTTGCTCTCCACGAGTGTCTTGTCGGGCGAGCGGCTGAAGTAGATCAGATTCGAAGCGTACTTCGGAATCTGCGTGTCGGCTTTCACGTCGGTGATGAGCGATGCGCAGTCGGCCAGGCTGCGGTATTCGATGAATCGGGCTCTTACGCGCGTGGCGTTGCGCCATATTATCATCACTGCGGCCACAATGCCGGCTATAAGCAGGCTGTACCAGCCTCCGTGGGCAAACTTGAAGAGGTTGGCGGCGAAAAACAGTCCCTCCAGCGCGGCGAAAAACACCAGAAAGGCGCCGCACAGCATGCGGCTCAGTCCGCGGCTGCGCATCCACAGCGTCAGCAGGAATGTGGTCATCAGCATCGTCACCGTTATTGCCAGGCCATAGGCTGCCTCCATGCGGCCGGAGTCGCGGAATATCGCCACCGTCAGCAGGCATCCTGCAAGCAGTGCCCAGTTGACGGCCGGCACATAGAGCTGTCCCTTCTCGGTGCCGGGATATTTGATGCGCAGGTTGGGCCAGAAACCCAGGTTGATGGCCTCGGAGAATATGGTGAACGAACCGCTGAGCAGGGCCTGGCTGGCGATGATGGCCGCGCCCGTCGACATTGCTACGCCCGCGAGGGTGAACCAATGGGGCATGAGCGCGTAAAATGGATTGACGTGTGCCTCGGGGCTGTGGCCTCGGGCTATCAGCCATGCGCCCTGGCCGAGGTAGTTGAGTATGAGCATCGATTTGACAAACATCCAGCTTGCTGTGATGTTGCGGCGCCCGCAGTGGCCGAGGTCGCTGTAGAGCGCTTCGGCGCCGGTGGTGCACAGAAACACGGCCCCGAGGATGAGAAACCATCCCGGATAGTCGATGAGCAGCTTCACCGCCCACCAGGGATTGAAAGCCTTGAGGATGGCCGGATGCAGGCCCAGAGAGCACGCGCCGAGCACACCGAGCATCAGGAACCATGCGAGCATGAAGGGCCCGAAGCAGCGGCCTATGCGGCTGGTGCCGGCCTGCTGCAGCATGAATATCAGCAGGATGATTGCGACCACCACCGGCGTCACCGGCACCTTGGCGGCCACGATGTCCAGGCCCTCCACGGCGGAGGTCACGGTGATGGCCGGGGTGATGACGCCGTCTGCCACAAGCGCGGCGGCGCCCACGGCGGCCACGACGTAGAGCCACTTCGGCGGCAGACGCCTGAGCAGCGCGTAGAGCGCGAGGATGCCTCCTTCGCCTTTGTTGTCGGCGCGGAGTGCCAGCAGCACATACTTCACGGTGGTCTGCAGTGTCAGCGTCCATATGACGCACGACACCGCTCCGATGATGTAGGCGTCGTCGAATCGCGGATTCACGCCGGTGATGGCTTTCATGACGTAGAGCGGCGACGTGCCTATGTCGCCGAACACGATGCCCACCGTCACGAGCAGTCCTGCCAGGCTCAGTCGTCGGAGCGAAGGATAGTGTGATGAATTTTCCATACATTTCAAACACGGCACAGCGCGCATATGTTGAAAATTTCGCTAAATTTGCAACATATATCACGTTCCTCCTTATCTTTCCGGACTACATAATACACCGAGCCGGGAACACCGGCAGTGCGTGATTTCTATATATATATATATAAAAGAGCAGGGAGGGTGTGGACGATGTGGAAACCGTGTCTGAACTGTTTTCAAGTTCCTTGGTGAGACGATGTACAAATACGAGGCGATTGCGGACCATCCAATCCGGAGCCCGCGAGGTGTCGGTTCCGCGATAGAATTCTCCGGCGCTTTTTGCCTTGTTCCTCAGTTACGTAGCTAAGGCTACGCTCCTTCGTCACAAGACAAAAATCACTCAGAGATATGCGACCCCGGCGTTAACAAATATTGGGGAACGGGGTCTTAGACTTGACCATTTATACAGTTATGATATAATCTTACCGTTTTTTTTGCCTTTGAATCCCACGTCAAACTCTCTCTCTGAGCAATAATGTTACTTGATATTTCATTCAACAGATTTCGATTTTCATATACTTTTCTAAGTTCTATCGCGAAATCTTGCACAGATTTATTTGGATCGGAAAGTTCGATTGTTATTCCTGCAAAATCTTTTACAATAGGACCGAATCCGCAGGTATTGAAACACAACACAGGCAATCCAACTGATATTGCCTCAAGAACGACTGTCGAGGTGGCCTCCATTATGGAAGTGAAAAACATCAGGTCAGAATCTGCCATCATACACTTCACTTCTGAGTTTATCACATTGCCATGCCAATGACATTGCGCACTAATTCCGCCTTCTTCTGCAATTCTCTTCATTTCAGCAATAGTCTCTTCTGACCCGGAGCCACATATGTGAAATTCCACATCACGACGATTGAGAGCTATTATGGAGCGCAGTGCAATCGGAAGTTGTTTGCGAAAATCGAATTTACCGACCCAGATTATCCTAAGTGGTTGTCCTTGTGTGCTTACTCTCTTTTTTAAGGATGAGTTTATTTCTACACCAGTCTCGTTTATCAACACACTTTCGCGATGGTGTATATCTGATATTACATCTTTGACACCCTTTACAGCGGAAATTAACGCAGAGGAACGCTCTATGGCCGATTTTACTCTTGCGGAATGGGTATATTGATATTTATTAATACAGTTTTTAAGCCGATTGAACAATCGCTGCTTTAACGGTGCTCCCTGAAGATATGCCATAGGCATCAGCTCCATACCTCCAATTGGTCCCCATATGAATGGAATTCCATCTATCTTCCAAAGATAGCCAGGCTCTCTGAATCCTATCATATTGAGCTGATGCAGGATGTCAATATGCTTGTTGGCACATATCTCACGAGCCTTATCCAATGCCCGACGTTGCCAACTCTCATAATGCCAATAAAAACGCCAGTCGCCTTGATTCCAGCACATCCGTCGAACATTGTCAGAAACCGGTAAATAGTGGAACGTCAGATTATCTTTTTGTGGCAAGTCATTTAAGGCATCTTCAATCAGATCTCTCCATTCGCCCTCAGTGATGACATCCAAGTGGCAATATTTAGCAAGATTAGTAACCCAATTCCATCCCATTCCTTGCTCGCTACCCCAATTCGGTGATATAGCATAAGCATTTATAAGGACATTAAAATTTCTGTCAACCCCATTCATTTGCAGAGATTTTTAAACGATGAGCAACTTTCAGAAGAAAATATAACAATCGGTACTGGTGCTTTTTAATCAGCCATACAGGAAGTGCCCTCTTGAATACCCCCCCCCGTTGTAAATGAACTGATACACAATTACTTGCGCGCTTGATGTCAATGGAACTCAAATACTCCTTCCATTCCTTGTAAGGGTGATTGTCACATATGCTGTTTGCTACTTGAATCGCACCGATAACTATAGACCCGGCATAATGATCCAAAAATGATCGCCCATGAATTTTCTCCAGTTTCGTTGCGATACGTGTCATTTCACAATGCAGGATTCTTTTGTTTCTCAATATATTTTCAGGCTTCAATGTCGACACGATGGCTCCTTGTTGAAGTGGTTCATATTTATAGGAGCAAGACCGGACTGTCGATAATGAATCGGCGCATATCATGCTTTCATACAAAAAAATAGAATCCTCTCCTACTTTCAGATTTCGAAATTTCAACCCATTACATTTTATAAAATCACTCCGGAACATAGCACGGCATACGGCAGGCAACTCTTTGTCATTCTGCCATGTCTGATCGCCAGATATCCATCTGGCCAGCCGTTCGGACGACATACCGAAGAAGCGTGGAAACACCATGCTAATTATTTCAGCATTTGAACGGCATTCATAGTCTTCTATCGGAGGGTAATCTTTCCATACCGGAGGATTTGAAAACCAGGGAGTCGAATATCCCATTAAAAGAATGTCACACTGTTTATCCTCCGCTTTTCTTACTGCAGTTGAAATATAGTCCGTGTCAACATAATCGTCAGGATCTACAAACACGACATATTTTCCTGCAACAATGTCAAGACCTGCATTTCGAGCAGACGCAACCCCACCGTTAGGCTTGTGTATACCTTTAATACACTGATGCATGGAACAGTAGCTGTCAATCAGTTGTCGCGTTGAGTCAGATGACCCATCATTAACCAAAATAATTTCTTTGTTCTCGTAATCGGTGGCCAAAAGCGACTCGACACTGCGATTAAGAAAACGTTCCATGTTGTAACATGGCATTATTATTGATACTAAAGGTTTTGTATTCATATTAATGAATTATATACGTCGGACAAATTGTCAGTTATTGTAGCCACGTCGAATATCACATCAGCAAACTCTATCGAAGCACACATGATTTTATTATACACCTCTTTATCATCAATCAGCATTTCTATCCTGTGTGCAAGTGCTTTGATATCTCCCGGCGAAAAAAGCATCATATTTTCGCCATCAATACCCACATCAAGAATACCTCCAACCGGAGTGGTCACAACTGGAAGATGATAGGCCCATGCGTCAAGCACACCCATCGGGAAGCCTTCGGAATAACTTGGCAGACAGTATATTGAAGCGTGGCGGAAGGCTTTGTCTTTTTCTTCTCCATTAACCCAACCAAGAAAATCGACCTGATTTTCAATACCCAGTTCACGTGTTAGATCTTTGCCCTGCCAAATCTCTCCGTTGCCGGCAAGTTTTAGTCGCCATTCGGGATGTTTTGATGCTATCAGAGCAAATGCTTTAATAAGATCGTCGTATCCTTTGCGATGTGTCAGAGTCCCGGCAAAAAGTATGTATTTTTCACGTTCCTCTATGGCTGATGGCTTTACTGCCGGGCATGGGTTATAGAGAACTGCCATTTTATCATATGGTAAATGGAACGCTTTGATTGCCTCTTGTTTCCACGTGTTTGACAAAAGTATCACTTTGTCGGCATGTGTAAATGAATACTTGTATAAATCGCGATACCTGCCACCTATTGAAAATTCGGGCCCGGAAGAATGAAGATGAACTATGAGTTTTTTGCCAAACAGTTTAGTAAGCTTTGCAAATATCTGTTTGCGTTTCTCTGTGCCATAGTCGGCGGTATGTATATGTACAATATCGTAAAATGGTAATCTTAAGAGAAAATCCGCCATTCCGGCAATAAAATAAAGTACTTTTCTCCAAGCCGGTCCATCACGATGAGTCTGCGCCCAATGACAATGAAATTTCTTCCACTGCTCGCCAGTCTCATGAGCCTTGATAACTGAAGTAATACCTCCGCGAGTTTTACGCGAGGTGGCCACTACCAAAACTCTTTTAGTCATAATTTTTTGTTGATTATCAACCGCTCTATTAGTGTAAAGGTATCCACATTCCACCCCTTTTGACAAGTCTTTCAAGCGACAGGAGCATCATTTTAAGGGAAAAGTTGTTGCCGGTTATCAATCTGAATATCAAACAATGCTGCGCAGGCATCGATGACATCGGATATGTCGATGAAATCTATTTTCAAAGATTTTGACTTGGTGTGCAAAATTAAGGATTTTTTTCGAAATATCATAATCAAGGATATACAAAATAGCAATAAAAGTTGTGGAACGCAGGTGGAAATGTTCATAATAGTCACTCTGCAATAGGTGTTGTTTAGCAAATGTCTATAATGTATTATTCTATTCCGTTGATTTCCAGCTATGAATGGATGTAAACATTTCTTATTCTCTTGACTTTCCGTCAACTTCCACGAAAGTACACTATTAGTACCGACCCACTCCAAACACGTTTGACAATCAGCCAATTTGCCCGATTAAGAAAAATTTCGCTAAATTTGCGACAAAAACTGGAGATTATGAAGATTGTAGTGCTTGACGGCTACGGGATGAATCCCGGCGACCTTTCGTGGGGCGAGATTGAGGCTCTCGGCTCCCTCACAGTGTATCCCCGCACGGCTCCGTCCGATGTGCTTGCGCGCGCGGCAGGCGCCGACGCCGTGCTCACCAACAAGACTGTGCTCGACGGAGCCACGCTGCGTGCGCTTCCCGGTCTGAAATACGTAGGCGTGCTTGCCACAGGCTACAATGTGGTGGACATCGACGCGGCCCGCGCGCTGGGCATAGTGGTGGCCAACATTCCGGCCTACAGCACGGCGTCGGTGGCGCAGATGGTGTTTGCCCACCTGCTCGCCATCACCAATCGTGTGGAGCACTACACGGCCGACAACCATGCCGGCCGCTGGACGGCTTGCCCCGACTTCTGCTATTGGGACGAATCCGTCGTCGAACTTGCCGGCAAGACATTCGGCATCGTCGGCTTCGGCAACATAGGCAGCGCTGTGGCGCGTATCGCCCTCGCTTTCGGCATGCGCGTGCTTGCCTTCACCTCCAAGCCTGCCGACGCGCTTCCGGAAGGTGTGGAAAAGGCCGCCGACATGCGCGAGCTGTTCACGTGCAGCGATGTGCTCAGTCTCCACTGCCCGCTCACCGCCGACACGCGCCACCTCGTGTGCGCCGACACGCTCGCGCTGATGAAGCCGTCGGCCATACTCATCAACACCGGCCGCGGCCCGCTCGTCGACGAAGCCGCTCTTGCCGAAGCCCTCAATGCGGGGAGACTGCGTGCCGCGGGTGTCGACGTGCTGTCCTCCGAGCCTCCCGCTGCCGACAATCCGCTGCTCTCGGCACGCAACTGCTACATCACCCCGCACATCGCCTGGGCCTCTACCGAGGCGCGCCGCCGCCTCATGTCCATCACCGCCTCCAACCTCCGCGCCTTTCTCGCAGGCTCCCCTGTCAACAACGTGGCGCGTTGATGCGAAAAGGCGGGGCACCCGTTCAGGATGCCCCGCCTCACACCAGACCTTAAGGGAGGGACGGAATCTAAAACATTATCTTACAAATACCTTTTCGGTGCTGTTGCCGACTTTGCGGATGTACACGCCGGGCACGAGCTGTCCGGCATCCATGCGCATGCCGCTGAGGTTGTAGTACTCGGCGGGAGCGGCGCTGTCGATGGCCACGTCCTCGATGCCGGTGGAGGTGCGGCGTTCTACGAGGCGCACGTTGTCGATGTGGTAGTCGGCCTTGTCGGATTCGATGCCCAGACGCAGCTTGAACTCGTTGCCAACCTGCGTGTCGGAGGGAATCTCGGTTTCCTGTTCGGTCCAGGTCTCTGCGGGAGCGTGCTGGATGTAATCGGTGTATTTCAGTTCCTCGTCGTCGGCCTGCACGCGCATTTTCTTGTAATTGTCGTCGGCCGCATTGCGGTAGAGATCAAACTTGATGGCCGAATAGTTGGCGAGGGTCTTGCCTTCGGGCAGCGTCACGTCGAGTTCGTGCACGGTGTTGTAGTTGCCGCCGGTGAAGCGTGCGGTGAGATTCTGCTTGTCGGCGGGGTCGGCTGCAGTCACGGCAGTGCCTGCTGTGCCGCTGCCGTCGCGTGCCCATGTGGGCAGCTCTACGTCCACGGCGTTGTGGTGCTGGAAGTCGTTGACCATCAGTGCTCCGTCAGCGACGGTGCCATTGGTGGTGGCGTAGAAGCCGACGGGATCGGGTGTGTTGCCCTGCGATTCGCGTTCTTCAAGGCGCACGTTGTCTACGGCGTAGTGGGCGCTGTTGCTGCTGATGCCGAAATGGAGCAGGAAGCTGTTGCCGGTCTCGGTGGCCTCGTCGATGGTGTAGGATTTAGTGGTCCACGTGGCGGCGGGGGCCTGCTCGATGTAGCTGTTGTCTTCGTTGATGATTTCGTCGTCGGCCCACACCATCATTTTTTTGTGGTTGTCGTCGTCGCTGAAGCGGTAGAGGTCGAAGGCCACGGTCTTGTAGTCCTTCAGTGTTTTTCCTTCGGGGAGAGTGACGCTCACTTCCATGTAGGTGTTGTAGTCGCCACCTGTCATCACGGCCACGAGATTTGTGGCTTTGTCGGGGTCAACGGCAATCTCGCCGGTGCCCGCCGCGCTGCCGTATCGTCCCCACAGGGGTGCCATGTCGCCGGGCGCCTTGGTCTGGTAGTCCTGGACCATGAGCCAGCCGTCGGCGGCGGTGCCGTTTCTGGTTTCGTCGTAGGTGCCTGGAGCGACGGCTTCGCCACGTTCCTGCAGGCGGATGTTGTCGACGGCGAATGCGTCGTCGTTGTGGCCTTTGAAGCCGATGGCTATCTGCACTTCCGAGCCTGCGGCTGTGGCGTCGAGTTCGTACATGAAGTGTTTCCACACTTCTTTGTCGCCGTTGCCGCCCACATCGTTGCCGTTTGGCTCGCGCACGGCTTTGCCGTCGACGTACACGAATATCGACTTGTAGGTCATGTTGTAGTTGAACACGTCGAAGTCCAGGGCCTTGTAGTCGGCGATGGTCTTTCCTTCGGGGAGGCTGACGGTCACGAGCAGGCCGGTGTTGTAGTCGCCGCCGGTGAACTTGGCGGCATGGTTGTCGGCGTTGTCGTCGGTGGCCACAGTCTCGATGGTCACTGTGCCGGAGCCATCCTGGCCAAAGAGGTTGAACAGGCCCGGAGTGGACGGATTGCTTTCGAAGTCCTCGACTGTCAGCCAGTCGCCGGCGGCAGCCGATGCGCTCAGTGCGGCGAAGACAGCCACGGAGAGTGCGTAGATTTTTTTCATGGTGTGTGGTTTTATTTGATTAATACTTTGGTGCTTGCACCGTTTTGTCGTTTGATATAGATGCCGGGCGTGGCTGATTCAGGCCGCACGCGCAGTCCGCGGAGGTCGAAGTACTCGGCTTCCGTTGCATCGGATTTTACATCAGTAATGTTTGTGGCGGCCGTGGGCCCGTAGATGCGGTAGCGTCCCGCGCAGTTGAGCCAGTTGAGGAAGTAAAGGCAACCGTCGTAGTAGCGGTAGCGTCCAGTGGGTATGGCCGTGTCGTAGAAATTCTCTACGAATTTCCATGCGTTCTTGTTGTCGCAGGCGAGCGCTCCCGATGCGTTGCAGGCCACGAGGCCCGGCGAGTGGTCGGTGTTGCCGTTCTTGTCTTGCCCGTCGAGGGTGTAGATGCTGTGGTACTCAGTTATGCCTTTGGAAAGGAAGAACGCGTACATGCGGTTGACCAGTTCGGTGTAGGGTGCGTCGGCGGGTTTGAACCAAGCGTAGTCCATGGCCATGTTCATGATGCAGCGCCATGCGTCGTAGAGGAAATCCGCGTGGTCGCCGTCGCCCTGGTGGGCGGATCCGTCGAAGTTGGCGTAGTCGGGCATCAGACCGGTTCGGGCATTGGCGAATCTCGGGAACATCTCGCGGCTCTTGGCGGCAAGACGGGCATAGAAATCATTGTTGCCGTCGGCCCACTTGCTCCACAGCTCGTAGAACGCGGGCAGATGGTAGGAAGGGTCGGTGAACTTCGCCGCCGAGGCGTAGGGCACGAAAACCACTTGCATCTCTGTGGGGTCGAAAAGCTGCGTGTACGAAGAGTAGGGGTTGATGTCCTTGGCCGGTTTTTCCAGGCACATGTCCAGGATATAGTTGGCTTCGCGGCTGTAGTTATAGATGCCTTCGCCGTCGCCCCAGCGGCCGGAGGCGAACATAAGAGCCATGACGAAGTACTCCTCGCCGTCGGAAGCCGGGGTGTTGCCTTTCTTGGAGCCGTCGGTGTTGCACTGCCATGAGAAGTAGCCGCGGCGCTCGTCGTCGGAGGGGAACTGCATGTAGGTCTTTGCCCACTTCCACAGAGCGTCGAACTCGGCGCGTCGGTCGAGCTGCACGCACACCATCATGCCGTAGGACATACCTTCCGTGCGCACGTCGGCGTTGTTCACATCAAGGATGTAGGCCATGTCTGGGCCGCTTTCGTAGTAAAGGCGCTCGGTGTCCTTGTCGCCCTCGAAGTAGGTGGCCCACAGGTCGTCGATGCGCTGCTGCACTTGCTCCTCCGTGTAGCCGGCTTCGGCAAACAGGTTGCGGTAGCGGCCGGTGTAGAAGGCGCCTTTTTCGGGCAGCACGGGGTCGTCGAGGTTGAGGTCGTAGCTGAAGCTGATTTCCGAGATGTAGTATTTCATCTTGTCGTCGTTCAGACCGATGGCGAAGGCGAATGTCGACAGCGATTTCTGCGCGTCGGTAAGCGTCAGCGCGCCGTCGTCGATCTGTTTGTTCAGCCACTTGTCTTTGTCACCCTGGTTGGGATATTCGTCGTTGCCGTCGGCTTTTGTGTTCTTGAACACGAGCGCGCCGTCCACGTAGGCGAGCAGCTGTTTGTAGTTGGCGTATTGTTCGTTGCCCGACGACGGGATGTAGATTTTCACCGACACGCCCGAGCAGTCGCCGAGGGTGATGCCCGCAGGAAGCGTGACGTCGACCTGCGGCACGGCGTTGTAGGCTGCGCAGCTCATCTGCAGCACGTGTCCTGTGCCTGCCGGGTTCTGCACGACGGTAGCTGTGCCACCGCTTCCGGCCACAGTGTAGTTTGTTCCGATTGTCTCGTTGTTGAAGTCTATTGTATATTTGGCAGCGCCGGCCGACAGGGCCGTGGCGAGTGCCAGCAACAGACAGATTTTGTTCTTCATGGTAAATTCCGGTCTTATAAATTCTCGGCAAATGTAGACAAAAGAGGCAAGATTACCCCCCCCCAATTGTTAAAGTAAGTTAACAAAAATCCGGATGTTACGCCGCCCGCACACACTTGTTACATTGCCATGCTTTTGCCCTCGCTTAATCGTATCTTTGGCCGTGCCTTAGATACTCACGCTCGGCAAAATCAAATAAATTTGCTTTTGCTCTCGCTTAATCGTATCTTTGGCTATGCCTTAGATACTCACGCTCGGCGAAAGCAAATAAATTTGCTTTTGCCCTCGCTTAATCGTATCTTTGCAAATCACAAGTTATTTACTCCATGAAGAAATACATTCTTGGGGCTTTGGCGGCCCTGAGCGCAACGGCGGCCGCGGGCGCCGATATGAATCCCGAAAAGACTCTCTGGTACACGGCACCTGCCGAACAATGGGAGGAGACAGTGCCTGTGGGCAACGGACGCATGGGCATGATGCCCTATGGCAATCCGTTCTGCGAGCATGTGGTGCTAAACGAAATCAGCATGTGGAGCGGCAGCCGTGCCGACTACGACAACCCCGAGGCTTCCAAAAGTCTGCCCGAGATACAACGTCTGCTCCGCGAGGGACGCAACCGCGAGGCGCAGGAGCTGATGTACACCACCTTCGTGCCGACGATGAGCACCGACGGGGGCACCTACGGCAGCTATCAGATGCTGGCCGACATGAAGGTGGACATTGCGTATGCGTCGCACGAGGTGAGCGGCTACCGCCGCTGGCTCGACTTGTCGGAGGCCTGCGCCTACACTACCTATACGATCGACGGAACGGACTACACGCAGGAATGTTATGTGCCGCGCGGCGGCGACGTGATGGTCTACCGCATAGCAGCGTCGCGGCCCGGAGCGGTGAATTTCACCGCCACGTTCTCGCGTCCCGAGCGTGCAGAGATGTCCTCGCCTGCGCGCGACCGCGTGATGCTCTCGGGCATGCTCGACAGTGGACAGAAGGGCGTCGACGGTGTGCGCTACGCTCTCGTGGCCGGTAGCCTGACGCTCGGCACGGACGCACGCACGGAGGCCACAGACTCCACTCTGAGCGTGAGCGGCGCCGACGAGGCTTATATAATAATGAGCGCTGCCACGAGCTATCTCTACGGCATGCGCTATGCCACCGAGGCCGGGCATGCCGTGGACGATGCAATAGCTGCCGGCGACATGGCGGCAGTGAAGGCTGCAGGCGTCGCTGCCCACCGCGAGCTTTTCGACCGCGCGGAAGTGCGGCTGCCGCGCGGAGCCGCAGCCACTCTGCCCACCGACAGGCGCATAGCCGCTTTCGCCACCGAAGAAGATCCCTCGCTGGCCGCTCTCTACTACAACTACGGCCGCTACCTGCTCATCTGCAGCACGCTGCCCGGCTCGCTGCCGCCCAACCTGCAGGGCCTGTGGGCCAACGGCATCGGCACGCCCTGGAACGGTGACTACCACACCAACATCAACGTGCAGATGAACCACTGGCCTGCCGAACCCGGCAACCTCTCGGAGCTGCACGGCCCGCTGGTAGACCTTGTGAAGCGCGCGGTGGCCAACGGCGAGCATACGGCGCGTGTGTTCTACGGCCCGGATGCCCGCGGCTGGGTGATGCACATGATGACTAACGTGTGGCAGTACACCGATCCGGGCGAGCATCCTTCGTGGGGCGCCACCAACACTGGCGGCGCATGGCTGTGCGCCCACCTCTGGGAGCACTACCTCTACACGGCCGACAAGCAGTATCTCTCCGAGATATATCCCATTCTGAAAGGGGCGGCGGAGTTTTTCCGCTCCACAATGATTACTGAGCCCAAGCACGGCTGGCTGGTGACGGCGCCGACGTCGTCGCCAGAGAACACATTCTATGTGGGCGCCGACCGCACGCCCATCAGTGTGTGCATGGGTCCGACGATGGATGCGCAGCTCATCCGCGAGCTGTACGCCAACACGGCTGCGGCCGCCGACCTGCTCGGCACCGACGCTCTCTACGCCGATTCGCTGCGCGCCGAGATGGCCATGCTGCCGCCATCTCGCATAGGCTCTGACGGCCGGCTGATGGAGTGGCTTGAGGAATACGAGGAGACAGACCCCCACCATCGCCATGTCAGCCACCTCTACGGGCTGCATCCCGGCAACCAGATTTCGGCCACTCTCACTCCCGACCTGGCCGACGCATGCCGCCGCACGCTCGACCGCCGCGGAGATGCCGGCACGGGATGGAGCCGCGCGTGGAAGGTGAATTTCTGGGCGCGGCTGGCCGACGGCAACCGTGCCTACAAGCTGCTGCGCGCGCTGCTCGCACCGGCCTATACGCCCGAGGCTTCCGCGCAGCATGGCCCGGGCACGTTCCCGAACCTTTTCTGCTCGCATCCGCCGTTTCAGATGGACGGCAACTGGGGCGGTGCCGCCGGCATAGGCGAGATGCTGCTGCAGAGCCAGGACGGCTTCATCAATCCGCTGCCCGCGCTGCCCGACGCGTGGGCCGAAGGCAGCCTGCGCGGCTTCAAGGTGCGCGGCGGAGCCACCGTCGACCTCGCGTGGCACGACGGACGCCTTGCCGAGATGACCATTGCCGGCGGTCCCGTGGCAGCGCAGCGCCTGCGCGTGCCCGCGGGGGTGCGTAAAGTAAAAGTCGATGGCAAGCCTCAGCGTGCCACCGACTTCGTTGACCTCTCGCTCGAGCCCGGCCAACGGGCCGTGCTGACGTTCGAGTACTAAGAACCGGCTCTTAATTCTTCGCCTTAATAACTGCAGCGAAGCCACCGCCCGGCGCGAGCGACACGCGCAGGGGCGAAGCTGCGTCCACGGCCACGCGCTCTATGCGGTGGTCGGAGGGATGCTTTGCGGCGTTGACGCCGTCGCGGAGCACGATGGCCTCATAGGCGGATTCCGGAGCGAGGAAGGAGGTGTCGAGCGACAGCTCGCGCGGTTCGGTGCCGGTGATGGCGCCGATGTACCAGGTGTCGCCCTTGCGGCGCGCTATGGCCACATATTCGCCCACGCTGCCGGCGAGCACGCGCGTCTCGTCGAACACGGTGGGGATGGCGGCCATGAAGTCGGCGCAGGCGGGTTCGCGGTCGTAGGCCGTGGGCGAGTCGGCGAGCATCTGCAGGGCGCCGTCGTAGACCACATACATGGCCACCTGATGGGCGCGTGTGCCGAGGCTCATGGGCGCGTCGTTGCTCGGGCGGTAGGATGCGGCGGTGGAGTTGGTCATGGCGCCGGGCGTGTAGTCGAGCGGTCCGGCGGCCATGCGGATGAAGGGCACGGTGGCGTCGTAGCGCAGCTGGTCGGGTTGTCCGGGTTCGCCGAAGCGGCCCCACTTGTAGTTTTCAAGGCCTTTGACGCCCTCGTAGTTCACGATGTTGGGGTAGGTGCGGTGCAGTCCCACGGGACGGAAGCCGTGCAGGTCGAGCAGCAGCCGGCTGTCGGCGGCAGCCTCGGCTATGCGCGCCACGGACGATATCACCTGCTGGTCGTCGCGGTCGAAGAAGTCGACCTTGAAGCCTTTCACGCCCATATCGGCGAAGCGGCGCATCAGCGCCGGCGCGTCGTCCTTGAGCTGTCGCCATGTGGCCCAGAGGATTATGCCCACGCCTTTGGAGGCGGCGTGGTCGATGATGGCCTGCAGGTCGATGTCGGGGTTGATGTCGAGCAGGTCGCCGTTGTCGGTGGCCCAGCCTTCGTCGAGAATGACGTATTCGAGGCCTTTGCGAGCGGCGAAGTCGATGTAGTGTCTGTAGGTGGCCGTGTTGATGCCGGCGGGGAAGTCGACGCCGGTGAGACCCCAGTCGTTCCACCAGTCCCACGCTACCTTGCCAGGGCGAATCCACGAGGTGTCGTGAATCTTCGAAGGTTCGGCAAGGCGCATGGCCAGGTCGAGGTCGGGCAGCTGTGCGTCGTCGCGAACCACGGCTACGGCTCGCCATGGCAACGCCGCCGTGCCTGCCGTGCGGGCTATGCAGCCGGCATCGGATGTGGGAATGAGATTGAGCCGGTTGAAGCCGCCCACCTTGTCGGTGGCGGGCAGCGGAGCGTGGATGCTTCCGAGCAGGCCGTCGCCCCGGTGGCGCAGCATCATGCCGGGATAGTCGTAGAGCGCGCCTTCCATCACCAGCGCCTTGACGCCGCCGTCGAGTTCGACAAGCAGGGGAGTCACTGCAAGGGTATCGGTCGGGAGTGTGGCGAGCGGAAGCTCGTCGTAATAGCTTTCAAAGGAGAAGCTGTAGGGATAGGACGGGTCGCGCAGGTCGTTGACGAGCGGCACCCATGCTTTGCTCCGGGGCGCGAAACCGAACTCGGCGGTTTCGGAGATGATGGTCGCGCTGTCGGGCTGCGCCAGCACCACGCGGTAGGCGGCGGCATCGTCGTAGGCGCGCAGTTGCAGTGCGTAGCCTCCGCGCAGGTCGAGAGTGAGCTGGTTGTAGCGGTCGGCTACCGTCGTCTTGCGGTAGAGGGGTGTGTCGAACGTGGTGTCGACGCTGCTGCGGCGAGTGCGGCGCACCTTTGCGTCGGTGCCGAGCGTGCGTCCGTCGGCCAGTTCCACGGCAATGCGCGACGGGCGTATTACCTCTGTGCCGTCCATGGCGATGCTCCATGTGAGCGTCTTGCCTGCGTCAACACTGATGCAGAGGCGTCCGTCGGGCGAGGCTACGGTGTAGGTGCGTGCCTGCGCGCAGCCTGCCACGAGCAGTGCGGCGGCGAGAATGTGGCGTAGTTTCATTTTTCGGGTTTTTCGGTGTTGTATGTGAAATCTTTGAATGTGGCATCGGCAGCTTCGGGACCTGTGGCGAAAAGACCGATGGTCATGCCGGTGAAGCCTCCGGCGGTCTCGGTGGCGAGATAGCGCGCGTTGGCACGGCCCAGAGGCTTCCATGTGCGTCCGCCGTCGGTGCTGGCACTGAAGGCGTACATGTCGTCCTCGCCTTCCACGCGCAGCGTTACCTTGCTGCCTGCGCGCACGCCGACGGGCTCGAAACTGTGGGTGATGGCGTTCAGGCGCAGCGTGCACACGGCCTGCTGGTGTCCGTCGCCGAGGCTCTCCACAGCGGCGTCGTAGTGGCTGCCGCCGTCCATGTAGACGGTGATGCCTGCCCGGGTGCCTGCAGGGGCAGCAGGGTCGAGGCATAGCGTGGTTGTGGCGTCGAACACATGCTGCGTCTGCCGGATGCCCGTCCATGTGGGCGAGCCGCTGTCGTCAAGGCCTATGGGTGTGGCTGTCAGTGTCAGTCCCTGCGGGTCGAGGCGGTAGTTGTTGATGTGTGGGTTGCGCAGGTACACCCATTCATGGCCGAGGCGACGCGTGCGGGTGAAGTCGACGCGTCCGGAAGGCTTGTCGACCGGCACTTGCGGCAGCAGGGATGCGTTCATGTTCACGTCGAGCGTGCCGTCGGCGTTGACCACGGGCCATGCCCCTTCGTCCCAGCGCACCGGCGCCAGCATGGTCTCGCGGCCGAGCGTGTGCACGCCGTTGCCGATTGTGCGGTAGCCCAGAGCCACTATCCACCACGAGCCGTCGGGGGCGTCGACAAGGTCGGCGTGGCCGACCCCCTGGATGCGGCTGCCCTGCGCTGCCATGCGGAAGTTTGTGAGCAGCGGGTTGGACGGGTCGGGTGTGTAAGGGCCGTAGATGTCGCGGCTGCGTGCTATCGTCACACCGTGGCCCAGCTCGGTGCCTCCTTCGGCAATCATGAGGTAGTACCAGCCGTCTTTCTTGTAGATGTGCGGTGCTTCGGGATGACGGCCGCCGGTACCCTGCCAGATGGCGCGCGATGGCGTCAGCTGCTTGCCCGTGGCGGGGTCGATCTCGCATAGCCATATGGCGCCGTCGGGGTTGCTGGTCATGTAGGCTTTGCCGTCCTCGAAATAAAGCGACGGGTCGATGCCTCCCTGCTCGAGCCATACGGGTTCCGACCACGGCCCTGCGGGGTCGGTGGCGGTGACGAAGAAATTGCCGCCGGCGGCCGGAGCCTGCGGTCCCACGTTGGTGGTGATCATGTAGAAGGTGCCGTCGTTGTAGCGTATGGTGGGCGCATATATGCCCAGCCATGCGTTGGCTTCGCCGAGCGGCAGCTGCGACGGTCGGTTGAGCACGTTGCCTATCTGCTCCCAGTTGACGAGGTCGCGGCTGTGCCACAGAGGCACTCCCGGAAAGAACTGAAACGAGCTGTTGACAAGATAAAAATCGGAGTCGACGCGGCATATACTCGGGTCGGGGTAGAATCCCGGAATCACCGGGTTGGTGTATGTGCCTGCGGTGGCTGTTGCGGCCACTGCGAGTGCGGCAAGCAGTATGTTCTTCATGATGTTGCAAATTTACGGATAAGTAGAGAGTAAAGCAAATCCATGTCGGAAAAATCGTGGGAAAGAAGTCTCGGCGAAGCAATAAAAAAGCCCGCGATGTCGCGGGCTTTTTTCGTTGAGTAGGTCGGGTCAGAAGGGATAGCTGCCTTCGGCAGCGCCGTCCATCACGCCGTCGAGCTGATAGCTGCGGATGACGGAGCCGTCGCGGCGGTTGATGTCGCCGCCGGTTTCCCAGAAGAAAGGTACGCATCCGGCGTTCTTGGCCTCGCGGGTGACTACGCGGTTCCACAGGCGGTGGCTGGCCTGATGCTTGGCTTTGTCAATGCTTGCGGCGTTGGAGCGGTCCACGCAGACGCAGTACTCGCCGATGATGGCGGGGATGCCTTTGTCGACGAATGCTGTCTTGATTTTCTGCATCTGCTGGCGCACGGATTCCTCGCTGTGGTTGAAGCAGTTGCGGTCGGAGCCGTCGACGAAGTTGTCGGCGCCCCAGTACCAGAACACCTTGCCCCAGTTGGCATCGGTTTCCATCATGTTGAACTGGTAGGGATCGTAGAAGTGGGCCTCGACCATGAGGCGGTCGTCTACGACGTCGGCGGGCATGTGGTAGTAGCCGTTGGTGCCCTGGTCGATGTTGGTGTTGGGCATCTGCATCACGAGCACGCGCGAGGCGTTGTTGTCGCCGGTGGCGCGCACGGCATCGAGCATGGTCTGCTGATAGCGCATGATTGCGTCCACGCCGACGTTGTTGTTCTCGTTGCTGTTGGGCTCGTTCATGGCTGCGAACAGCAGGTGTTCGTCGTAGTGGTTGAGCTTCTCGGCGATCTGTGTCCAGTAGTCGTGCTGTTTCTTGTCGATGGCCTCGTTCCAGCCGTCAGGACAGCTGTTCTCGAGCCATCCGCCGTCCCAGTGGATGTTGAGGATGGCGTACATGCCGTTGCCGATTACATAACCCACCACTTCGTCCACGCGGTCGAGCCACGCGGGGTCGATGGTGTTGTTGGCTTCGTCGCTCACATGGCTGTCCCATGCGCAGGGGATGCGCACGGCGTTGAATCCGAGACCCGGCAGCGCAGCCACATAGGCTTCGTTCACGGGCATGCTCCAGTCGCCTTCCTTGCCGGGGCATTCCATGGTGTTGCCGATGTTGATGCCTGCGTACATTTTGGCGGCCAGTTCCTTGGCTGTGCTGCCTATCTCTGCGCTCATGGGCTTGGGCTCCTGGGTGAGGGTGACGGTTGCGTTGGCGGTTGCGTTGATGGTGAGCACAACTTCGCCGCTGCGGGCTTCCTTGCCGGTGTTGGCGGAGTATTCAAGAACGAGGGTGCCGTCGGTGAGGGCACGGCCGCCGTCGGTGGCTACGCGCATCCAGTCTGGAACGGACACGGAGGGATTTTCCGTGGCGGCGTATTTGATGGTGACGCTGCCGCCTTCGGGACGGAGGGTTTCGGAGGGTTCGATGGCGCTGATGATCACTGCCTTGCCGGCGAACTGGGTGACGTTCACCGTGGCCTTGTGCTGGCCGGCGCTGATGGCGATGGTGGCCGAGCGGGTTTCGCCGGTGGGGTTGATGTCGCCCTGCAGGCTCACGGAGTAAATGCCTGCCTCCTTGGCTTCGGGCGAGCCGATGTGCAGCCACTCGGCCTCGGTGGCCAGGGTGGGCGAGGACGGCGCCTTCATGTTGAGTGTCTGCGCGGTGGCGCCGTCGAGGGCTACTTCGCTTTTCACCGTGATGCCGTCGCCCCACACGGGGCCGGGTTCGTATTCGTCGTTGTCGCTGCATGCCGAGAATCCGAGGGCCAGCATGCAGCCGAGTATCAAGTGTTTGAATTTCATGTGTGTTGTTTTTTAAAAAAGCCCGGCCTACAAGTCGTAGACCGGGCTTTTCGGTGTGTTGATGGTCTAAGGTTCAGAAGATTCTGACAGTGGCTTATTCAGCGTGTACGGGGGTGGTCACGCTGTTCACCTTGAAGTCGAGCTTGGAGGTGTCGGTGAGGTCTTTCCAGAGGCCGACGAAGTCAATTACCCATACTACTGTGCCCGTTCCGTTGGCTTCGAGGTAGGCGGGGAAGTTGTATGTGCCGTCGCCGGTGACAGCCACGTCGCTTGCGCCGCCGCCCCACCAGCTGGGCCACCAGCCGCCTGCTGCCAGGCTCATGGAGCCGGTGTAGGAGCCGGCTGCGCCGGCTTTGAGGTTGCCGTCGATGCCGGTGATGGTGACGTTGGCCACGGTGGTGCCCTGGCCGAAGACTACGCCTGCGAAGGGATCGCCGTTGCCGTCGTTGCTGGGGCCGTACTCGTTGTAGAACTCTAAGCGCACGTCGGTGCCGTTGTCTTCCTTTTCGCCCCACCAGAGGTGGCCGACTTCGGTGTCAACGTCCTTGTACATGGGCTGCTTGGGATCGAGGGAGATGACGAGGCTCTCGACCTTCACATTCTCCATATCGACGATGTCGGCGCCGAGGCCGTTGATGTCGATGCAGAACACTACTGCGCCGTTGGTGGCGGCTGCGGTGTTCATGCACACGCGGTAGTTGCCGTCGCCGGTGACGAGGCAGTCCTGTGCGTTGCCGTCGAAGCTGCTCCAGTAGCTCGGATCCCAGCCTGCGGCTGCGTATTCGAGACCTGCGCGGTAGCTGCCCTTGGCGCCTTCCTTGAGGTTGCCGGTGACGCCGCTGAGGGTGAAGTCAATCACCATCTGCTGGTCGAAGGAGATGAGGTCGGTTGCTACGGCAGGATCCGATGCGGTGTTGCCGAACTCGTTGTAGATTTCGATGCGCACGCGGCCGTTGTTCTCGAGGTCGCCGATGGCGAGCTTGTCGACGTCAGCGACAACTTCGTTGACGTAGGGCTTGCGCACGGGGCGAACGAGGGCGCCGGTGTAGGTGAGTGCGTTGGCGGTGGTGTAGCTGGCGTTGTCGAGGTTCACGGCCACGGCATACGACTTGTTGGAGGCGGCGATGTCGCCGGTCCAGTAGACAGGCTGGTTGCCTTCTACGGAGGCGCCGGTGCGCATGCCTGCGCCGGGCAGGAAGATGCTGTTGCCGGTGACGGTGGAGGTGACGCGCACGCCTGCCACGCCATCCATTTCGGCAGTCTCAAGGGTGGACACTGCCATGAGGTCGGCCCAGTCGGCTGCGGTCGGGGTCATGCCCATTCCGGAGGTCTTGGCGGCGTCGCGCTCGGTGTTGCTGATTGCTTCCGTGGCGTAGTCGGCGCCGGAAGTGGAGTGGTTGAAGCCGGCCACGTCGCCGAAGCCGAGCAGCGTGCCCGGGTCGCTTTCCTTGGCGGCGCCCACATTGTATTTGCACCACTGGAGGCGTGTGCCCATGTCGACGTAGTCGTCAACGCTCTCGGCGTTGGCGGTCACGCCCACGGGGGTGTTGAGCGTCTGCTCGTTGGCTACGACGTCGGCGCCGTTCACGGTCATGTAGGCGGCAAACTTGTAGGCGGTGTTGGGCACGAGGTTGGCCACGCTCACGGTGTAGGCGTTGCTCGTGCCTTCGGCTTCATATTTCACGCCGTTGGCGATGTCGGCAGTGGCGGGAGCCACAATCACGCCATAGCTGAGCGTGCCTGCGTCGAGCTTGTCCTGCATGCCGTTGATGGTGCCGCCCAGATTGGCTGTGGTGGCCTCTACGGCAGCGGCTGCTGCGGTGGCGATGTCGGAGTCGGTGGTGACGAAGCTCTTGACTTCGCCGAACTCGGTGATGGTGCCCTGGAGGGTCACGAAAGTGGCGTAGTAATAGGTGACGCCGTCAGTGAGGCCGTTGATGGTGGCTGTCACTGTGGTGCCGTCCTCGCCGAGGGTGCCTGCCACGCGGGTGCCGCCTGCGGTGGGATTCTCCGAGGTACTGTAGACCACGCCCACGGTGTAGGCGCCGGCTGCCTGGCCCTTGAGGCCGTTGACAGTGCCGGTGACGGTGGCGCTGGTTGCGGTGACTTCGGCGCCGCCGGTCACAACTTCTTTGAGGATAGGCGTGGTGCTCACCACGGGATCGTCCACGTCGTCGCACGAGGTGAGGGCGAACGAGGCTCCGAGGGTCAGCGACAGCAGGCCTGCCAGTATTTTGCTTTTCATATCTGTGTCAGTATGGATTTCAGATTATAAAAATGATTGTTTGATTATTGAACCCAGGGTGTGCCGCTGTCCATGCGTACGGTGAAGTCAATTGTCACCGAAGATGCGCCGGTGAGTTTGCCGGTCATGGTAGCGCCGGTGCTTTCATTCCAGGGGTTGACAATGTAGCGGCGGAGGATGTCGGGCGAGTCGCCTACGGTGCGTTCTACCATATCGTCGGTGATGTCAGTGGCCACACCGTCTTTCTTTACTGAGTTGATGACAACTTCGGCGTTGGGATACTTCTTGAGGATTTTCTCTACGTCCATGTACAGGAGATACAGTGCGGGATCGGTTGTCTGGACGGTAACGCTGTATTGGCCGTCGCCCTGCACGTAAGTTGTGCCGTAGTCGAATTCATACGCCCCGTTGGCCCATGCGAGATTGACAAGGTATTTGTCGACCTTTTCCACGCCGTAGTCGGCGACGAGTTTGTAGCCGATGTACTCGTAGACGGTGCCGTTGATGTCGCGCTGGGGTGTGCCGATCACGAGCGTCTCCACGCTGCCGTTGGCGGCGTATTCGAGGCTGATGATGTTCAGTGTGGAGCCTTCGAGCTTCACGGCTGTGCCGCCCAGGGGCAGGTCGCCGAGGCCGTTGGAGAAGGTGATGGTGCCGGCGGCGTTGAGCGCGACTTCGCCGGTCAGCGGGTCAGCGTCGGGCAATGTGACGGTGTACTGGCCGACAGCAGGATCGCACATATTGAGCATGAACTCGTCGATGGTGTTGCTCACGAGCGGGAATTCGGCGTTGTAGTCCGATGCCTGGGTGTAGCCGTTCTTGGCGTTGCCGCCGAGGTCGTAGAAATCGAAGGGAGCGTCGGGGTCGAGCGTCCAGCTGCAGAACTTGAGCTGGGAAGCAAGGGCATCGTACCATCCGTCGGGCAGCGTGATCACGCTGGGAGCGGGTTTGGTGAAGTTCTCGAAGTACTCCTTGGTCACATAGTTGAGTGCCACGCCTTCCGAGGGAGCCATCACCTGCATGGCATCGTCGGAGAGGTAGAGAAGCTTCAGGAAGCGCTCGTGGGTGCGGGTGTCGGTGGTTTCCAGCGGGTACACGTCGGAGAGGGTGAGCGTGTGGTCGTCGGTGTCGAGCATGTAGGTGCCCTTGCCTACGACGTTGCCGTCGGCGTCGGTCACGGTCACGTTAGCGCCGTTGATGAGGTCGAAAGTGATGTAGCCGTAGTTCCGGGGGGTGCACATCCATGCGTTGCCGGCATAATCGGCAGCCCAGTACCAATCCGCATTGTTTGCTCCGGCAGAGGTTTCCGGCACGCTCGCAGTATTGATTGCGTTCGCTTTGTCCCAGGGGTCGGAATCAATGAAGTTGGCATAAGTGGTTTCGTTCTCGTTGGCTGCGTGCAGGTGGTCCCAAGTGTAGCCGGAATTGAAGAACCAATGCGGGCCGTTGAACTTGGTGGTTTTCACCCAGTAGTCAGTTTCGTCGACATTGCACTTCACCCAGGTGTTCTTGTCGATGGCGTTCTCGTCCGTTTCGGAGGCGAGAAGCACGCTGAGGTCGAGCTGCCAGGTCTTGCTCTGGCCCACGCCGCCGCTGATGCGTTTCCACAGGTAGTGGTCAACAAAGTCGGCGCAGAACTCGTCGATGGTGAACGCGTAGGGTTCGCTCCACACATAGCCTCCGCGGGTGTCGACACCCATCTGCACCTCGTAGGTGCCGTCGAAGGGAATGGAGAGTGTGGCCGTGGCGCCGGTCTTGCGACCCTGGGGCGTCACCCATGCCACCTGGTAGCTCTGGGGCATCAGGCTGGTGAGATGGATGATGTTGGGGTTTTGAGCGTCGTGCTCAACAGTGAATGCTACGCCTTCCACCAACTCCGCGGGAGTGATGTTGGGCTGAGGCATGGTGTAATCTTCATCCGAGCACGACCAGGCTGTGGTTGCGACAGCGGCGCCCACCAGCATATAGCTCAGATATTTGAAAGCTTTAGTCATTGTAAGGTTGGAATTTGGAGAGTAATGATTGTTTTGTGTGTCTTTCGCTTGCCAAGGCGCCTCAACGGCGCTGAAATCACCTATAACAACGGAAGTTAAGGCGCCTTAGTGTGCGAAATATGTTAAATATCACTATTCCCAGCCGGCGTTCTGGTGGAGCACGCCGTTGGAGAGGTTAATCTGGTTGAGAGGAATCTGGCTCAGACCGCGGGTTGCGATGATTTTCGCGCGGTCGTAGCTGACAGCAGCGTCAAGGCCGCCGGTCTTGACCGGACCGGCCGAGGCTGCGATCGCGTCGGCTGCCTTTTCCACACCCTGGCGAAGGAGGTCCCAGTAGCGGTGGCCTTCGAAGGCGAGTTCGAGGGCGCGCTCGTTCATCACGTTGTCAAGCGTAGCGGGGACGCTGGGCAGGCCTGCGCGGCTGCGCACGGCGTCGAGGGCGTCCTGCGCGCTCATGGAGGGCACGCCGCCGAGCTCGGCCACCATCAGCAGCACGTCGGCGTAGCGCATGATCACCCAGTCCTGCGAGTTGGTGATCTGGAAGTCGCCGCTGCCGTCGGGGCGCGAAGCGTTGAGCCCGTCGGGGAATGCGATGGGCGAGTACTTCTTATTGCAGAAGCCTGTGAACTCGCGCCAGTCCTTTACGCTTGCGCTGTAGTCGGGCGATGCTGCCACGCCCTCGCTTGCGAGGTTGATGAAGGTGGCGGCAAGGCGCGGGTCGTTGTTGGCGTAGCGTGCGGCGTAGGCGGGGGTGGCGGTGCCGATGCCCCATCCCTTGCCGTAGGGCGAGAAGTTGAGGGAGCGCATGCCCAGAAGCACCTGCCAGCGGTTGGAGTCGTTGTTTCCGTCGTAGTCCTGGGTGGGTGTGAACTTCATCTGCAGGATGAACTCGCTGTTGGCGGCGCCGGCGTAGGTGGATTTTTCGGGATCCCACTCGTTCTTGCCTTCTACGGGCACGAGCGAAGCTGCGGGCCAGAGGCTCTTGAATTCCTGGACGAGGCTGTACTGGCCGCAGCTCACGACGTCGTCGAGGTAGGCGAGCACCTCGGCCTTGGTCAGACCGGCGAGGTCCTTGCCATAGTAGCCGGTGTAGTAGAGGTACACGCGTGCGAGGAGGGATTCTGCGGCATATTTGGTGATTCGGCCGTTGTTGGCGGTGCCGAGGTTGGCGCCGTCGGGGATGTTGTCGGCGGCAAACTTGAGGTCGTCGACGATTGCTGCGTACACGTCGTCGGGGTCGGCCTGCTCGCGGTTTTCGCTTGTGGGCTCAAGGAACAGGGGGATGTTGCCCCACAGGCGCACCATGTCGAAGTAGAGCAGTGCGCGCAGCGCGCGGCACTCGCCCATGTAGATGGCGCGGTTGCTTTCGCTCTCCCATGCTATCTGCTCCTCGTGGGCCACGAGTTCGTTGCAGCGGTAAACGCCTGCGTAGTACACTTTCCAGTCCTGCTCGTACATGTTCTGGTCGGACGGGCTCTTGCCGATGTCGAAACCGTCGATGGCCTGGTAGTTGTAGCCGTCGCCGATGCCGGCTCCGCCGAAAGCCTCGTCGCTCATGACGGTGGAGGCCACGTAGAAGCCGATGCCGGGGTTGGAGCTCACCTGGCGCCATCCGTCGTAGCAGCCGATGAGGGCGCGCCATGCGTCGCCTTCGGTCTTGTAGAAGTTCTCGGTGTTCGATTCGGTTTTGCTCGACACATCAAGGAAACTGTCGGAGCACGCGCCTGTCATGAGGCCCATGGCGGCGATGCCGGCAGTGAGTATGCTGTATTTGAACTTATTCATTTCAGATTCAAATGTGTTGTTGTGTTGATCGTGATGATAGACTTAGAGTGTGAGGTTCACACCGATGAGGAATGTGCGGGGACGGGGGTAGTAGCCCACGTCGATGCCGCTCACCCAGTCGCTGGTGCCATAGCCGATTTCGGGGTCCATGCCGTTGTACTTGGTGAAGGTGGCAAGGTTCTGCACCTGGAAGTAGAGGCGGCATTGCGAGCACCAGTTCTGCTTCATGATGGGAGCGAAGTTGTAGCCCAGGGTGAGGTTGCTGAGGCGCAGGAAGTCGCCGTCGTGCACGTAGAGGTCGCTGAACAGCCAGTTGATGTTGCTGTTGGTCACGCGCGGGATTCGGTTGCTGGTGCCTTCGCCGGTCCAGCGGCCGAGAATCTCGGAGGTGTAGTTGGCCATCATGTTGGTCTGGTTGCGGTAGGTCTGCACGATCTTGTTGCCGGCGGCGCCGGTGGCGGTCAGGCCGAGGTCGAAGTTCTTGTAGTAGAGATTGATGTTGAAGCCGTAGGTGAATTTGGGCACGCCGTTGCCGAGGTTCACCTTGTCGTCGTCGTTGATGACGCCGTCGTGGTTCTGGTCGACGAACTTGACGTCGCCGGGCTGCACGTTGTTCTGGAGGATGCCGTTGCCGGCTGCGATCCAGTTGTCGATTTCCTGGCGGTTCTGGAAGATGCCTGCGGTCTGGTAGCCCCAGAAGTAGCCGATGGGCAGGCCGTTGCTGGCGCGGTAGAATTCGGGCGAGTTGTCATAGAGCTGGCCTGTCTCGCCGTGGATCATGCCGTCCTCGGTGGGGATGGAGCCCACTTTGTTGTTGTTGTAGGCGCCGTTCACGCTTACGCTGTAGGAGAAGTCGTTGCCGATGACGTCGTTCCACGCGATGCCGAGCTCGACACCGGTGTTTATCACGTCGCCGCCGTTGATGAAGGGAGCGTCGGTGCCGGCGGTGGCGAGGATGGGAGCCACAACGAGCCAGTCCTTGGTGCTCTTGCGATACCAGTCGAAGTTGACGCGCAGGCGGTTCTTCAGCAGGGTTGCGTCGAAGCCGAAGTCGAGCTGCTCGGAGGTTTCCCATGTGAGGTCCAAGTTGCCGAGGCGGCTGGGATATGCGCCCCAGTTGTTGCCGAGGATGGTCGCGTAGTCGCCGTAGGCTCCGTTCGGGCCCATGTACTGGCCGAAGAAGTAGTGGGTGTTGGTCACCTTGATGGGTGCGAGATACTGGTAGTTGTCGATGTTCTGGTTGCCGACACGGCCCCAGCTGCCGCGGATCTTGAGGTAGTCAAGCCATGTGCGGGTGCTTTCCATGAAGTTTTCGTTGCTGATGTTCCAGCCGGCCGACACGGAGGGGAATGTGCCGAAGCGGTGGCCCTTGGCGAATTTCGAGGAGCCGTCGGAGCGCAGCGTGAAGTTGATCATGTACTTTTCTTTCCAGTTCCATCCCAGACGGCCGAAGTAGCTGACGCTGCGGGCGTTGTCGTGGGGGTTGCCGCTGGCGCTGAGACCGTCGGCCGTGGTGGCGGCGGTGCCGTTGCTGATCCATGCGTAGGGCCAGGTGTCGAAACCTTCCTTGAGGTCGCGCTGGCTGGCGCCCAGATAGGTGCCTTCGTAGCGGTAGGCTTCCATGCCGACCATTGCGTTGAACTGGTGGTCCTTGATGTTCCAGTCGTAGGTGACGGTGTTGGTCCATGTAAGGCCCAGGCTGTGGTTCATGTTCTGGTTGACGGAAGTGTGGTCATTATAATCGTACACGGACAATCTATATATAGGACGGAAGCTGCGGTACTCGCTGGAGCCGTAGACTGCACCGAACACGGTGCGGATCTTGAGGTTCTTGATGGGTTCGATCTGGGCGTAGACGTTGCCCGAGAAGGTTGCCGTCTTGGTGTCGTTCTGATTGTTCAGCATCATGTTGGCGTAGGGGTTGCCGGCGCCGTTGCTGTATGCGCTGTTGCTGGAGTCGAAGTAGCTGCCGTCCTCGGTGTAGATGGGGAAGGCGGGGATGGCGCCGAATGCGCCGCGCAGGGTGTTGTTGTACTGGTTGCCGACACCGATGCCGCGCTTCTTGGCATATACGAAGCTGGCCTGCTCGCCCACGGTGAGGATTCCGTCGAAGAGCTTGTGGTCGGAGTTGATGCGGAAGTTGTAGCGCGAGTAGTTGCTGACGTCTTTGCCGCCGCCGATGCCTTCCTGGTTGAGGTAGCCGAGGCTGAGGGCGTAGGTGCTGGTCTTGGAGCCGCCGCTGACACCGATGGTGTAGCTCTGCGTGGTGGCGTTGTCCTTGAACATGCTGTCCACCCAGTCGGTGTCGTAGGCACCTGTGGAGAGGCCGTCGGCTGAGTAGTTGCGCCACATTTCGGGGAAGCTGTTCCAGTCGTAGGGAGCGGAGCCGTCGGCAATCTGCTGCTCGTTCATGATGGCCTTGTACTGCTCGGCGTTGAGCATGTCGATTTTCTTGGCTACGCTCTGCCAGCCGAAGTATCCGTCGAAGGTGACGGTGGCCTTGCCTTCGCGACCCTGCTTGGTGGTGATGAGCACAACGCCGTTGGCTGCCTGTGCGCCGTAGATGGCTGCCGATGCGGCATCCTTCAGCACGTCGATGCTCTCGATGTCGGCGGGATTGAGGGTGGAGATGTCGCCGCCCACGCCGTCGATGAGGTAGAGGGGCTGTGCGTTGCCCACGGTGCCGAGACCGCGGATCTGCACTTTCATGCCTTCGCCGGGCTGGCCCGAGGTGGAGCTGATGTTCACGCCGGGGAGCTGGCCCTGCATGGCCTGCAGAGGCGAGGTGGTGTTCATCTTGGCGATGTCGTCGCCCTTGATCTGGGCGGTGGCGCCGGTGACGAGTTTCTTCTTCATCACGCCGTAGCCCACGACCACGAGTTCGTTGAGGCTCTCGGCGTTCTCGGAGAGTGCGACGTCGAGGTTTGTACCGGTCACCTTGATGTCGCGGGGAGTGAATCCGATGTAGGAGAAGGTCAGAGTGGCGCCTTGGCTCACCTTGATGGTGTAGTTGCCGTCGATGTCGGTAGTGACGCCGTCTTTGGCGCCTTTCACCGTGACGGATGCGCCGATGAGGGGCTCGCCGTCGGAGGCTGAGGTTACTGTACCTGTGACTGTAAGCGCCTGGGCGCTCGCTGCCACACTGCCCACCAACAGGCAAAGCGCCAGAAGCAGAGCCCTTGTGGAGCTAAGCCAATGGCACCGTTCGCAATGTTTTTGTCCCATTGATAAAGATTTTAGGTTTTTGATATGGTTAATTAAATTGTTTTGTTGATTTCGATTTTAAATGGCGGTCGGGGTCTTAAAACCTGTGCTGCAAAGTTAAGATATATTAAATTATGCGCGTGCGCCGCGATGTTGCTTTGCGTGGCATAAATCGTTATGCTCTCCGCTTTAAATGTTACATAGCGGGGTATAAAATGTTGCATCAGACTCAAAATATGTTATAGAACATGTAAATTAACATTCAGACAGAGGGGTTCATTGGTTAATTTTGCATTGAAATAATTCAATCCATCCATGAAACGTTGCTTCTTAGCATATATAATATGTGTCATTGCAGGCGCGGCGGGCGCGTGGGCCGCTTCCGGCTATCAGTTCCGCCATCTTCCGGCCGGCATGCATCTGTCGAGCAAGCTTGTCAACGCCATTTACCAGGACGACGAAGGGTTTGTGTATTTCGGAACAGCCTCGGGTCTGTACAGGTATGATGGCTACAGCGTGCGCGCCTATATGCGCGACGACGCCGATTCCACATCGCTCCACGACAGCTATGTCGAAGACCTCATGCGCGCTCCGGACGGCCGGATATGGGTGCGTGCCGGCGGCACCTACTCCATCTTCGATCCGGCGCTGGACCGTTTCGACCGGCGTGTCGACGAGGTGTGTCGCTCCATGGGCGTGGAGGAGCTGCCGGCGTATGTGGCTTTCGGCTCCGACGGTTCATGCTGGATGGCCGTGGATGGAGATGGCCTCTATCGCCACCGCAACAAAGTGACCGTCAAGGTGGACGACCCCGACGGCCTGCTGCGTCGCGCGCAGCCCTGCGACCTTGTGGAAGTGGGGCAGGGGCGCATGCTGTATGTCGACATGGACGGCAATATGGTGTTTCTTGACGGCCGCACCTCGCGCATCACCGGAGTGACCCGCGTGCCGGTGTCGCCCGGAACTCCCCGCGAGGTATATACCGCATATGTCGACCGCGAGGGCCTCGTGTGGGTGTTTTCGCGAAGCGGGCTGTGGCTCTACAACGATGCTGCGGCCGGCTGGCACGAGAGCTATGGCGGCGCGCCGCTGCCGCAGGGCCATGTGATGGCTGTCATGCAGGACCGGCTCGGGCGCGTGTGGATAGGCTACGACCACGATGGCCTGGCTATAATCGAGAAAAACGGCCGCACGCAGCATGTGTCGAGTGTGGTCGAGGATGCTCGCACGCTCAGCAGCAACACTGTCACCGTGCTCATGGAGGACCGCTCGGGCAGCGTGTGGGTCGGCTCGCGCAAGAACGGCATATCCATCTACGACGACAGTGCCTTCAAATTCGATTTCACTCCGTTTCCCGACGTGAACTGCATAGTGCCTGCCGGCGATGGCAATCTTTGGCTCGGAACCGACAGCAAGGGCTTGATATGTTGGAATAAGGCTACCGGCGACAGCCGCACCGTCGATACGGCTCGTCCGGGTCGCATGGCGGATGCCATCGTGTGTCTCGAAGTGGGCGCCGACGGCACCGTGTGGGCCGGAACGTTCAGCGGCGGCCTGCTGCGCGTCGACCGCTCCGGGCGTGTAGCCCGCTTCACGACGGCTGACGGTCTTGCGTCCGACAACGTCTGGTCCGTAGACAGCCGCCCCGACGGCTCGTTGCTCCTGGGCACGCTCGGCGGAGGTCTGCAGGTCTACGACCCTGCAACGCGCAGGTCGACTGTTTACAATCCCTCCAATTCTCCGTTAGGGTCGGAGTATGTGAGTTCGGTGGCGGCAGCCCCGGACGGCCGCTATTATCTGGGCACATCCTGCGGGCTCGGTGTGTACGACCCTTCCGAGGGCCGCGTCGAGAACCTCACCGGCAACCGCCGCGGCTCGCAGCAATTCGTCAACGTCAACATCAACCAGGTGATGGTCGACAGCCGCGGCCTGCTGTGGGTGGCCACCCGTGAGGGGCTTGACGTGTACGACAGTGCGACGGACAGCATCCACCGCGTGCCGGTCGGCCCGGGCCGATTCGTCCTCGGATTGGCCGAGGACGACAATCACACCGTGTGGGTCAGCGCCGGCAGTGAACTTATGAGTGTAACAGTCTCCACCGACACTGTCGGCAACGGCCGCAGCTTCGACATCCACACCTACGACAGCAGTGACGGCTTGCAGACGTGCGACTTCAACCAGCGGTCGCTCTGTCTCACTCCCGACGGAGAAATGCTCGTCGGGGGATTCTACGGTGTCAATAGTTTCCGGCCCAATAGCTTGAAGCTCGGCACGGTAGAACCGCGTGTCTATTTCACGGAGCTTTCGCTGTTCAACGAAGAGGTGAAGGTGGGCGAAGTGCGCAACGGACGGGTGCCGTTGCCGCGGCGTCTCAGCGAATTGCAGGAAATAGAGCTGGACTACAGCGACAATGAATTTGCAGTCACTTTCGCCACCGACTGCTATGTGAAGCCCGAAAAGACCGTCTACTACTATAAGCTCGACGGCTTCAGCGACGACTGGCGACAGCTCGCCGGCAACGCCCACCGCGTGGGATATACCAACCTTTCGCCGGGGCGCTACACGCTGCATGTGAAGGCGTTCAGCGGCGACGGTGTGGCTTCGTCGAATGTTGCCTCGCTCGGCATTGTGATCCGGCCGCCGTTTTACGCCACGACCACGGCAAAAGTGATCTACGCGCTGCTTGTCGCCGTGTTTGTGTTCTTGGCGTTCCGTCAGATCCGTCGCCACGAACAGCGCCTGTCGCGCAGGCGGGAGCGCCGCGAGGCCATGCGCAAGCAGGAAGAACTCGACCAGCTGAAATTCCGTTTCTTCACCAACGTCAGCCACGAGCTGCGCACCCCGCTCACGCTTATCACTGCGCCGCTCGACTCCCTGCTCAAAAAAGACTGCGATCCGGACACACGCGAGAAACTCGACATAATCCACGACAATGCCTCGCGCCTGTTGTATCTTGTGAATCAGCTGCTCGACTTCCGCAAAAACGAGGTGGCGGGCCTGACCCTCAATCCGTCGCGCGGCGATGTGGTGCGCTTCGTGCGCTCCATATGCGACTCTTTTATATCGCTGTCGGACGCGCGCCACATACATCTCACGTTCTTCAGCAACGTCGACTCGCTCACTATGGATTTCGACGAGGACAAGATGAGCAAGATCGTGATGAACCTGCTGAGCAACGCATTCAAGTTCACTCCCGAGAACGGCCGTGTGGACGTGTCGCTGTCGCTTGAAGGTTCAAATCTTGTAATAGCCATTGCCGATACCGGCTGCGGCATCTCCGACGACGACAAGCAGCGCATCTTCGAGCGTTTCTATCAGGCCGGCAAAGGAAAGCACCCTGCCGGGGGCACGGGCATAGGTTTGAGCCTTGTGGCCGAATATGTGCGTCTGCACGGCGGTAAGGTGTCGGTGGCCGACAATGCCTTGAGGGGCACGGTGTTTACCGTGAGCATCCCTGTGCACGCCGCCGACGTGCGCGGGGATGCTCACGGCGAGCGCGCAGCCGTGGTCGATGTGGACGCGCGCGGCTCCGACATGCCGCGTCTGCTTGTGGTCGACGACAATCCCGATCTGCTGCGGTTCATGGTGTCGGAGCTCAATGCGGAGTATGCCGTGGTCACCGCGGCCGACGGCAACGAGGCGCTTGCCGAAGTGGGCCGCGCCAAGCCCGACGTCATCGTCAGCGATCTGATGATGCCCGGAATGGACGGCATTGAGCTGTGCCGCCGTCTCAAGAGCGATGATGCCACGGCCTCCATCCCCCTTCTCATCCTTACTGCCAAACACGAGGTGGCAGCCAAGATAGAGGGACTCACTCTCGGCGCCGACGATTACATGACCAAACCTTTCAATATCGACGAGCTGAGGCTGCGCATGAAAAAACTGCTCGACCTGCGCGGGCGAGGCGCGCGCCGCGCCCTCATAGACCCCGAGCCGCAGAGCATCGCCATCACATCGCTCGACGAGAAGCTGATAGAGCGCGCCGTCAGCTATGTCGACGAAAACATGCAGCGTCCCGACCTTTCGGTGGAAGAGCTCTCCGCCGAACTGGGTATGAGCCGTGTCCACCTCTACAAGCGTCTGAAGCAGATCACCGGCAAGACCCCCATAGAGTTCATCAGAGTGCTCCGTCTGAAGCGCGCCGCCCAGCTGTTGCGCGAAAGTCAGCTTAACATCAGCGAGATAGCGTACCGCTGCGGATTCAACAATCCTAAGTATTTCAGCCGCTATTTCAAGGAGGAATTCGGAGTGTTGCCGTCGGTCTACCAGGAAAAAGAAGGGAAATAACAAATCAACCCCCATACGCTAACATAACACCCCGCCGCATTAGTGCGCAAAATGTTAACTTTGCCAGTGAATAGTAATATTCACTCGTTTACAGAATATTAACCATTAAATCACCATACATGAAACTACGCAAATTGTCGCTCATGCTCGCTGCCGCGGCTATTCCCGCTCTTCTGGGCGGTTGCACCAAGGCCTATTCCAAGGACGGGCAGAGCGTAATCATCAAGGTAGATCCGGCCAAGGCCGGCGGCGCCGAAAAGGTACGCCTCCAGGTGTTAGGCCCGAAAATCATCCGCGTGAGCGCCACCCCGACATCGGATTTCGCAGCCGACGCCAGCCTCGTGGTGCTTGAGCAGGAAAAGTATTCCGACTTCACAGTCGAGCAGGAGAACGACAGCACCATCCGTGTCGCCACGCCCGAAATCAGCGCCACGGTGAGCACCCTTACCGGCGCAGTCTCCTTCTACGACAAGGACGGCAGCCTCATCCTGGCAGAAAACGGCGGTGGCCGCAATTTCACGCCCATCAGCGTGGAGGGCACCGACTCCTATAGCGTGCAGCAGACATTCGCCTCGCCCGACGACGAGGAAGGCCTCTACGGCCTCGGCCAGCACCAGAGCGACGAGTTCAACTACAAGGGACTCAACGAAGAACTCTTCCAGTACAACACCAAAGTGTCGGTGCCCTTTGTGGTGTCCACGGGCAACTACGGTGTGCTGTGGGACAGCTACTCGCTGCTGCGCTTCGGCCGCCCCGACGACTACAAGCAGCTCGGCGAGGCATTCAAGCTCTACGATAAAGACGGCAACGAAGGCGCCCTCACCGGCACCTATACCCAGGCCGACGGTAAGGTGATGACCCGCCGTGAGGACAAGCTCTACTTCGAGCACCTCAAGCGCGGCGATCTCGACCATGTGGTCAACGCTCCCGAGGACTTTAAGTTCCAAGGCGGCAAAGTGGTGTACGAAGGCGACATCGTGCCCGAAACCACCGGCGACTATAACTTCATCCTCTATTATTCCGGTTATCAGAAGGTCTACATCGACGGCAAGCTCGTCGTGCCCGAACGCTGGCGCACCGCCTGGAATCCCAACAGCTACAAGTTCACCGTGGCTCTTGAAGCCGGCAAGCGCACTCCTCTGCGCATCGAATGGGAACCCAACGGCGGCGTGGCCTACTGCGGCCTCCGCGTCTACACTCCCGGCGAGGACATCAACAAGAACGACATGAGCTGGTGGGGCGAGATGCAGGACATGATCGACTACTACTTCATCGGCGGCGACTCCATGGACGACGTCATCCACGGCTACCGCACCCTCACCGGCAAGGCTCCCGTGATGCCCCGCTGGGCAATGGGTTACTGGCAGAGCCGCGAGAAGTACAACACCCAGGAGGAGGTGCTCTCCACCCTGGCCGAGTACCGCAAGCGCAACATCCCCATCGACAACATCGTCATCGACTGGCTGCACTGGCCGCAGGACGCATGGGGAAGCCATGAATTCGACCGCAACCGTTTCCCCGACCCTAAGGGCATGGTCGACAGCATCCACGCCATGAACGGCCGCGTGATGATTTCGGTGTGGCCGAAGTTCTACGTCACCACCGAACACTACAAGGAATTCGACAAGAACGGCTGGATGTATCAGCAGGCCGTCAAGGACAGCATCCGCGACTGGGTGGGTCCCGGCTACCTCGGCTCGTTCTATGACGCCTACAATGCCGACGCACGCAAGCTCTTCTGGCATCAGATGGAAGAGCACTACTATCCCCTCGGCATCGATGCCTGGTGGATGGACGCCAGCGAGCCCAACATCCGCGACTGCACCGACATCCAGTACCGCAAGGACCTCTGCGGTCCCACGGCCCTCGGTCCCTCAACCAAGTACTTCAACGCCTACGCCCTCATGAACGCCGAGGCCATCTACGACGGCCAGCGCGGCGTCGACCCCGACAAGCGCGTGTTCCTGCTCACCCGCAGCGGTTTCGCAGGCCAGCAGCGCTACAGCACCGCCACCTGGAGCGGCGACATCGCCACCCGCTGGGAGGACATGGCCGCCCAGATAGCCGCCGGCCTCAACTTCGCCGTCAGCGGCGTGCCTTACTGGACCATGGACATCGGCGGCTTCTGCGTGGAGGACCGCTACGTGGCCGCCCAGAAGCTCTTCAACGAGAAAGGCATCGAGAACGCCGACCTCAAGGAATGGCGCGAGCTCAACAGCCGCTGGTTCCAGTTCGGCGCCTTCGCGCCCCTCTACCGCGCCCACGGCCAGTGGCCTTTCCGCGAAATCTTCAACATCGCCCCCGAAGGCCATCCCGCCTATGAGTCGATGCTTTACTACACTCGCCTGCGCTACAACCTGATGCCCTACATCTACTCGCTGGCCGGCAAGACCTATTTCGACGACTACACCATCATGCGTCCGCTCGTCATGGACTTCGCAGCCGACAAGCGTGTGCGCGACATCAAGGACCAGTTCATGTTCGGCCCCGCCTTCATGGCCGCTCCTGTCACCACCTATGGTGCCCGCGAGCGCGAGGTCTACTTCCCCGCCGGCGCCGAGTGGTACGACTTCTACACCGGCAAGGCCTACAAGGGCGGCGAAACGGCCACCGTGCCTGCTCCCTACGGCCGCATGCCCCTGTTCGTTGCCTCCGGCTCCATTGTGCCTTTCGGCCCCGACATGCAGTGGAGCGCCGAGAAGCCTGCCGAAGTAATCGACCTTTACGTCTACACCGGCCGCGACGGCTCGTTCACTCTCTACGAAGACGAGAACCTCAACTACAACTACGAGAAAGGCGCCTACGCCAACATCCCCTTCGCATGGAACCAGGCCACGGGCACACTCACCATCGGCGACCGCAACGGCGAGTTCCCCGGCATGCTCAAGGAACGTAAGTTCAACGTGGTCAAGGTGAGCCCCGACGCTCCCGCTTCGTTCGACAGCCGCTCCGCCGGCAAGCTCGTCGACTACGACGGCCATGCCGTGAGCGTGCAGCTCTAAGCCTCAACACATCCGGGGCTGCGGCCTCCCGTAGCCCCGGATTCATTTTACTCACCCCACCTATGAGTATTTCTCCTCCCCAATCCGATAATTATTACAGATGTTTCTTAATAGGTTATATATAATAATTGTGGTTATGACTGCTGCGGTTGTGTCGGCTTTTGCGGCCGACAGCCGCGCTGTCAGTTTTAATGCGGACTGGCGCTTTCACCTCGGCGATGTGGCCGGGGCGCAGGAGCCCGGCTTTGACGATTCGTCGTGGCGCATCCTCTCGCTGCCTCACGATTGGGCCATCGAAGGCGACTTCAGCATCGACAATCCCAGCGGCACCGGCGGCGGAGCCCTCCCCGGCGGCATAGGCTGGTATCGCAAGAGCTTCGAAGTGAGCGCCGCACAACTTAAAAAACACACCTACATCGACTTCGACGGCGCTTATATGAACGCCACCGTCTTCATTAACGGCCACCGGCTGGGCACGCGCCCCTACGGCTACGCCTCGTTCAGCTATGACCTCACTCCGTGGCTCCGCGAGGGTCGCAACGTTGTGGCCGTGCATGTGGACAACGCCGAACAGCCCAATTCGCGCTGGTACAGCGGTTGCGGCATCTACCGCAATGTGTGGCTGCGCACGCTCTCCGACATCCATGTGCCCCTGTGGGGACAGCAGATAAGCACCGACGTGACCGATGACAGAGCCACACTCGACATCGCCACTGAGTTGAGTTTCAAGAAGAAAGGGTGCGTGAGCGTCTATTCGCAGCTCATCGATGCCGACGGCCGTGCGATAGCCCGTTCCGCCACTGCCACCATAAAGGCCGCCAAGGGCGAGGACGCCACCGTCAAAGGCATAGTCACAGTCGACAATCCCCGTCTGTGGGCTCCCGGTTCGCCATATCTCTACACCCTCGCCACCTATGTGCAGGACGCCCGCACCGGCGCCGTGCTCGACGCCTACATGCAGCCCGTGGGGCTGCGCTACTTCGGCTTTGATGCCGAAAAGGGATTCTCTCTTAATGGCAAGCGTATGAAAATCAACGGTGTCTGCCTGCACCACGATGCCGGCGCGCTTGGAGCTGTGGTCAACCGCCGCGCCATCCGCCGCCAGCTTGAAATCATGCAGGACATGGGCGTCAACGCCATCCGCTCGTCGCACAACCCGCCGGCTCCCGAACTGCTCGAACTTTGCGACGAGATGGGTCTGATGGTCATGGACGAGACCTTCGACATGTGGCGCAAAAAAAAGACAGCCCACGACTATTCGCGCTATTTCAACGAGTGGCACGAGCGTGATATGGACGACCTCATCCGCCGCGACCGCAACCATCCTTCCATCATCATCTGGAGCATAGGCAACGAGGTGCTCGAGCAGTGGACCGATGCCAAAGCCGACACCCTCAGCCTCGAGGAAGCCAATCTCATCCTCAACTTCGGCCACGGCAAGGAGATGCTGGCGCAGGAAGGAGAGATGAGCGTCAATTCTCTGCTGACGCGCAAACTGGCCGACCGTGTGCGTGCTCTTGATCCCTCGCGCCCCGTCACAGCCGGATGCAACGAGCCCGACCCGGGCAATCACCTCTTCCGAAGCGGTGCTCTTGACATCATTGGCTTCAACTACCACGACGACTGGTTTGCCGGCGTGCCGGCGAACTTCCCCGGCAAGCCCTTCATCGTAACCGAGAGTGTGTCGGGTCTCGCCACGCGCGGTTACTACGATATGCCCGCCGACAGCGTGCATCAGTGGCCCGAGCGCTGGGACAAACCTTTCTTCAACGAGACATTCTCCTGCTCCAGCTACGACAACTGCCATGTGCCCTGGGGTAACACCCACGCGGGCACCATGCGCCATGTGCGCGACAACGATTTCATAGCCGGGCAGTTCGTGTGGACGGGTTTCGACTATATCGGCGAGCCCACGCCCTACGGCTGGCCCGCGCGCAGCAGCTATTTCGGCATAGTCGACCTCGCCGGTTTCCCCAAGGACATCTACTATATGTATAAGGGCGAATGGCGCCCCGACCAGACCGTGCTCCATCTCTTTCCGCATTGGAACTGGGAGCCGGGACAGACCGTAGACGTGTGGGCCTACTACAACAACGCCGACGAAGTGGAACTGCTGCTCAACGGCCGCAGCCTCGGCTCGCGCTCGCGCGGCAAAGACGATTTTCATGTGAGCTGGAGCGTGCCCTTCGAACCCGGAATCATCACAGCCATAAGCCGTAAAGACGGTCGCGAAGTGGCCCGCGACGAGCGCCGCACCGCCGGCGCCCCCGCAGCCATTCGCCTCACTCCCGACCGTACGTCGATCTCGGCCGACGGCTACGATCTCAGCTACGTCACCGTAGACGTGATTGATGCCGACGGCAATCTCTGCCCTTGGGCCGACAATGAGATTGCGTTCGAGGTCGAAGGCTCGGCCTTCAACGCCGGAGTGGACAACGGCAGCCCCATATCGCTCGAGCGCTTCAAGGACAGCAAGCGCAAGGCTTTCTACGGCAAAGCCCTTGTCATCCTGCAAAATAACGGCTCGGAAGGCCCTGCCACGCTCCGCGCCACCGCCGCCGGCCTCGCTCCGGCAGAAATCACCATTCAGTCAGCCAGATGAAAAGCATATATCCATTGATAATCGCGGCTGTGGCCGCAACCTCGGCATCGGCCGAGACACCGCTCTACCTCAACCCCGATGCTCCCATCGAGGACCGCGTGGAAGACGCGCTTTCGCGCATGACCCTTGAGGAAAAAGTGGCCCTGTGCCACGCGCAGAGCAAATTCTCGTCGGCAGGCGTGCCGCGTCTCGGCATTCCCGAACTGTGGATGAGCGACGGCCCCCACGGCGTCCGTCCCGAGATTAACTGGAACGACTGGGGACACGCCCGCTGGACCAACGACTCCTGCACGGCTTTCCCGGCTCTCACCGCCCTTGCCGCCACCTGGAATCCCGCTCTCTCTGCCGCTTACGGCAAGAACGTGGGTGAAGAGGCGCGCTACCGCGAAAAGGACGTGCTGCTCGGACCCGGTGTCAACATCTATCGCACGCCTCTCAACGGCCGCAACTTCGAGTACATGGGCGAGGACCCCTGGCTGGCGTCGGTCATGGTGGTGCCCTATGTGCAGGAACTGCAGAAAAACGGCGTGGCGGCCTGTGTAAAGCATTTCGCGCTCAACAATCAGGAACGTTGGCGCGGCAACATCAATGTCGATGTGAGCGACCGCGCTCTCTATGAGATATATCTGCCCGCCTTCAAGGCTGCCGTGCAGCAGGGTGGGGCGTGGACCGTCATGGGTGCCTACAACAAGGTGTGGAACCAGCATTGCTGCCACAACCAACGCCTGCTTGAAGACATCCTGCGAGGCGAATGGGGCTTCGACGGAGCTGTCATCACCGACTGGGGCGGCGCCCACGACACCCGCGAGGCGGCGCTCAACGGCCTTGACATCGAAATGGGTTCGTTCACCAACGGTCTCACCTCCGAAAGCGAGTTCACATACGACGATTACTATCTTGCCCGCCCCTTCCTCGAGCTCATCCGCAAGGGTGAGGTTCCCGAGTCGACGGCCGACGACAAGGCACGCCGCATCCTGCGTCTTATCTTCCGCACGGCCATGAACACGCGCAAGCCCTTCGGCTCGCTGCACAGCCCCGAGCACTATGCCGCAGCCAAGGCCATAGGCGACGAAAGCATCGTATTGTTGAAAAACAGCGGCATTCTGCCGCTCGATCCTGCGGCCGGCAAACGCATCCTTGTGGTAGGCGACAATGCCACACGCGTACTCACCAACGGCGGAGGTTCGTCCGAGCTGAAAGTCAAAGACTATATCTCGCCCCTCGATGGCATCACCGCTGTGTTCGGCGCGGACAACGTGGACTATGCCCGCGGTTATGCCGCCGGTCCTCCCATGTACGACCGCGACGAGCCCGTGCCGGCCTCCGTGCAGGATTCGCTGCGCGCCGAAGCAGTGGCTCTGGCAGCCGGAGCCGATGTGGTGATCTACGTCGGAGGCCTTAATAAAAATGCCTTCCAGGACTGCGAGGGTCAGGACCGCACGGGCTACGGACTTCCGTTCGGCCAGGACGAGCTTATCGAGGCTCTCGTCAAGGCCAATCCCAACATCGTGATTGCCAACATCAGCGGCAATGCCTATGCCATGCCATGGGCCGACAGAGTGCCTGCCATCCTGCACTCCTCCTATCTCGGCACCATGGGCGGCGCGTCCATAGCCGATGTGCTCGCCGGCCGTGTCAACCCGTCCGGCAAGCTGCCTTATTCCATCCCCGTGCGCCTTGAGGACTGCGCAGCCCATAGCTTCGGCGTCGACTCCTATCCCGGCGTGGAGAGCGAGAGCGGCGACGTGCTCTTCGGAGTGTGCGCGCCGCAGCAGCGCTACGAGGAGGACCTGCTCGTGGGCTACCGCTGGCACGACACAAAAAAAGTGCCTGCCCGCTACGCTTTCGGCCATGGCCTCAGCTACACCGCCTTCGCCTACGGAAAGCCCGTGCTTTCTGCCAAGGAAATGACGGCCGAGGGCGACAAACTCACTGTCACGGTGCCCGTCACCAACACCGGTTCGCGCGAAGGCGCCGAAGTGGTGCAGCTCTACATCGGCGACGACAAAGCCTCCGTGCTCCGTCCGGTCAAGGAACTCAAAGGCTTTGAAAAAGTGACCCTTGCTCCGGGCGAGACCCGCGACGTCACCTTTACCGTTACCCCGGAGATGCTTGCGTTCTTCGACGCCGGCGCACATGCCTGGCGCACCGAACCCGGCACGTTCACTCTCTATCTGGGCGGTTCCTCCGCTTTCACTCCCGCAAAAGCGAAATTCAAACTGAAGTAATCTTTTAAATCCCTATCTTATAATGGCAAAAGAATATTTTCCTTCAATCGGTAAAATCAAGTACGAAGGCGTAGAGAGCCACAATCCCATGGCTTTCCGCTACTACGACGCAGAGCGCGTGGTTCTGGGCAAACCCATGAAAGAATGGCTTAAGTTCGCAATGGCCTGGTGGCACACCCTGTGCGCCGAAGGCGGCGACCAGTTCGGCGGGGGCACAAAGAAGTTCCCCTGGAACGAAGGCACCGACGCCATGGCCATTGCCAAGCAGAAGGCAGACGCAGGCTTCGAGATCATGCAGAAACTCGGCGTTGAGTACTTCTGCTTCCACGACACGGACCTGATCGGCGACCTCGACGGCATCGACGACTACGAGAGCCGCATGCAGGAAATCGTGGCCTACCTGAAAGAGAAGATGGCCGCCACGGGCATCAAGAACCTGTGGGGCACGGCCAACGTGTTCGGCAACGCCCGCTACATGAACGGCGCGGCCACCAACCCCGACTTCGACGTAGTGGCCCGCGCCGCCGTGCAGGTTAAGAACGCCATCGACGCCACCATCGCCCTCGGCGGTCAGAACTACGTTTTCTGGGGCGGCCGCGAAGGCTACATGAGCCTTCTGAACACCGACCAGAAGCGCGAGAAGGAGCACTTGGCCACGTTCCTGACGATGGCCCGCGACTATGCCCGCGCTCATGGCTTCACCGGCACGTTCCTGATCGAGCCGAAGCCCATGGAGCCGAGCAAGCACCAGTACGACGTTGACACAGAGACCGTCGTAGGCTTCCTCAAGGCCCACGGCCTCGACAAGGACTTCAAGGTAAACATCGAGGTGAACCACGCCACTCTCGCCGGCCACACGTTCGAGCACGAGCTTGCCGTGGCCGTTGACAACGGCATGCTCGGCAGCATCGACGCCAACCGCGGCGACTACCAGAACGGCTGGGACACCGACCAGTTCCCCATCGACAACTACGAGCTGACGCAGGCCATGATGCAGATTATCCGCAACGGCGGCCTCGGCAACGGCGGCACCAACTTCGATGCCAAGACGCGTCGCAACAGCACCGACCTGGAGGATATCTTCATCGCCCACATCGCAGGCATGGACGCCATGGCCCGCGCCCTTCTGAGCGCCGCCGACGTACTGGAGAAGTCTCCCTACAAGCAGATGCTTGCCTCCCGCTACGCCAGCTTCGACTCCGGCGAAGGCAAGAAGTTCGAGGAAGGCAAGCTGAGCCTTGAGGACGTCGTGGCCTACGCCAAGACACAGCCCGAGCCCGCCTGCACCTCCGGCAAGCAGGAGCTCTACGAGGCCATCGTCAACATGTACGCATAAGCGAAATCCAAGGTCAAAGGTCTGAGGCCCGGGTGCTGCCCTGGCCTTAGGCCTCTGACCTATTTACCATTACCTTGAACCATTTATTATGAAAAATCAACAAGGCTCGCGCCTGTACCTTTTTTCCATCGTGCTTGTGGCCGTGCTGGGCGGACTGCTCTTCGGCTACGACACCGCTGTGATTTCCGGCGCCGAGAAGGGTCTGCAGGCATTCTTTCTCAACTCGCAGGATTTTATCTATACCGACGGCATGCATGGTGTCACCTGCTCCAGCGCTCTCATCGGCTGCATCATCGGTAGCGCTGTCTCCGGCTTTTTCGCAACCCGCCTGGGCCGAAAACGTTCGCTGTTTCTTGCAGGCATAATGTTTTTGCTCAGTGCATTAGGCTCCTACTGCCCCGAGTTTCTTTTCTTTGAGTACGGCAAGCCCGACATGTCGCTGCTCTGGGCATTCAACGCCTACCGCGTGCTCGGCGGCGTCGGCGTCGGTCTCGCCTCGGCTATCTGCCCGATGTACATTGCCGAGGTGGCTCCCAGCAACATGCGCGGCACGCTCGTGAGCTGGAATCAGTTTGCCATCATCTTCGGCCAGCTCGTGGTCTACTTCGTCAACTTCATGATTCTCGGCGACCACACCAACCCTATCATCGAGAAAATCGGTGAAGGAGTTTATGCCGTGTCGTCGGCGTCCGACCCCTGGACCATCTCTACAGGCTGGCGCTACATGTTCGGCTCCGAGGCCTTCGTAGCCGGCATCTTCTCCATCCTGGTGTGCTTCGTGCCGGAGTCGCCCCGCTACCTCGCCATCGTCGGCAAGGACTCGCAGGCGCTCAAGGTGCTGTCCCGCATCAATGGCTCCAAAACTGCGCAGACTATCCTGGCCGACATCAAGTCGACCGTCGAGGTGCGTTCCGAGCGCCTGTTCAGCTTCGGTGTCATGTGCATTTTCGTGGGAGTGATGCTCAGTGTGTTCCAGCAGGCCGTAGGCATCAACGCCGTGCTCTACTACGCACCCCGCATCTTCGAGAGCATGAACATGGGCGACCCGATGATGCAGACTGTCATCATGGGCATCGTCAACATCGCATTCACCCTCGTGGCCGTCTTCACTGTCGACCGTCTGGGTCGCAAGCCGCTGCTCATCTGGGGTTCCATCGGCATGGCCATAGGCGCCGCCGGTGTCGCCATCAGCAACATCGTGACGGTGGCTCCCATCGTGCCCGTAGTCAGCATCATGGTCTACAGCGCCAGCTTCATGTTCTCGTGGGGCCCCATCTGCTGGGTGCTCATCGCCGAGATATTCCCCAACAGCATCCGTGGCGCGGCCGTGGCCGTGGCCGTGGCTTTCCAGTGGATTTTCAATTTCATAGTCAGCTCCACGTTCGTGCCAATGTACAACATCGAACTCGGCTCGATGGGCGTGCGCTTCGGCCACATGTTTGTGTATGCCCTCTATGGCGTCATCTGCGTCGTTGCGGCCATCTTCGTCTACAAGCTTGTGCCTGAGACCAAGGGCAAGACCCTCGAGGACATGACTGCCTTCTGGAGCAACCGCAAGAACAAATAATCTTACTTTTATCACTGTAAAGGGCGCATCGACATCCGATGCGCTCTTTTTATATGTCCGCAAGCCATCCGTTCATGAAAAATCCGTACCTTTGCAGCCGAAATGACGCCGCACAAGCTATACGGACTCGTGGGTCGCACGCTCGGCCACTCTTTCTCACGCTCCTATTTCACCGAAAAATTCGAACGTGAGGGCATCGATGCTTCGTACGTCAACCTTGAGCTGTCCGACATCTCAGAGATAACCGGCATCGTGGCCTCGCGTGGCCTCGCCGGCTTCAATGTCACAGTGCCATACAAGCAGGCCGTAATGCCGCTGCTCACTGCAGGTCTTGCCCCTTCGGCCGAGGTTGTCGGTGCAGTCAATGTGGTGCGCGTGCTGCCCGACGGGCGCCTGCGCGGCTACAACACCGACGTTTCCGCCTTTGCCGTTTCGCTGCGTGGACTGCTCTCCGGCAGGCCGATGCCGCGCCGCGCGCTTGTGCTCGGCACCGGAGGCGCCTCCCGCGCTGTGGTGTCGGCTCTGCGCTCCATGGGCATAAAGCCGCTGCTTGTCAGCCGCGCGGCAGGCCGCGGCGACCTTGCCTATGCCGGCCTCACGCCGGCCGTCATGGCCGAATGCATGCTCGTGGTCAACACAACTCCCCTGGGCATGTGGCCGCGATGCGACGAGGCCCCCGCCATCCCCTACGACGCCATCACGCCCGCGCATGCCTGCTTCGACCTCGTCTACAACCCCGACCCCACGCTCTTCATGCGCCTTGCGGCCGCCCGAGGCGCCGCCGTGCGCTCCGGGCTCGAGATGCTGCACCTGCAGGCCGAGGAATCCTGGAATATATGGAATAACATATCTGATAATGAATAAAATCATCTACATTGCCATCATTGCCATCATCCTTGTGCCCTGGGACCGCTTCGGGCTGCCTGTGGTGACGGCCCCCATAGCCCTTCTGGCAGGCTTGATTTTTGCATTCACGTGCAAGAACCCCTATCCCAAGTTCAACAAAAAGTGCTCAAAATATCTGCTGCAGGTGGCCGTCGTGTGCCTCGGCTTCGGCATGAACCTCCAGGAGTCGCTGCGCAGCGGCGCCGACGGCATGCTGTTTTCCGTCGTCAGCGTAGTCTCCGTCATGGCCATGGGCGTTATCCTCGGTTATGCCATGCATCTCAACCGCAAGACCGCCTACCTCATAAGCAGCGGCACAGCCATATGCGGCGGCAGCGCCATCGCGGCCGTAGGCCCCGTGCTGCGTGCCGACGAGGACGAGATGGCCGTCAGCCTCGGCGTCATCTTCATTCTCAACGCCGTCGCTCTCTTTATCTTCCCTCCGCTGGGCCATTTGCTCGACATGAGCCAGGCGCAGTTCGGCACATGGGCGGCCATCGCCATCCACGACACCTCCAGCGTGGTGGGAGCCGGCGAGGTCTACGGCGAGGAGGCCCTGCAGATGGCCACGCTCATCAAGCTCACCCGCGCCCTGTGGATTATTCCCCTTGCCTTTGCCACCATGTTTGTGTTCCGCGACGGCTCCGGCAAGGTGTCCATCCCCTGGTTCATCTTCCTTTTCGTGCTGGCAATGGTGGCCAACACATATCTGCCGATGCCCGAATGGCTCACGGCCGCTCTCGTGTGGGTGGCGCGCCGCGGCATGGTGGTGACGCTTTTCCTCATCGGAGCCTCGCTGTCGCTCGCCACTGTCAGGCAGGTGGGCGTCAAGCCTCTGCTGCTTGCTGTCGCGCTGTGGATTCTCATCGGCGTCAGCTCGCTGCTCGTGGTGCTCAACACCATAGACTGATTGCCGGTGCAGGCGCCCTGGAGCCGCATTCCCGCCGTTCCCGCCGCCATAGGCTTCGCGGGCGGCATCCTGTCGGCCTCTTTCGGCGCCTCCGTGTGGGTGGCTGCGTTGGCGGCCTGCGTCGGCGCGGCGTTGTGGCTGTGGCGGCCCGCACGCTTCTTCGCATCGCTTCCTGTGGCATTGGCCATAGGTTTCATGGCCGCCGCTTGCGAGCCCCGCTCCGCCGTCCCCTCCGAGCCTCCGGCGGCCCGCGAGGGACTGCTCAACACCATATACACCTCGCCGCTCGACGGCCCTGCGGCGGCTTTCGTGGCCACCACCGTTGTGGCCGACAGCCGCTACCTCGCCCCGGCGCTGCGCGACGACTTCCGCGGAGCGGGCATCGCCCACATCCTTGCCCTCAGCGGATTCCACGCGGGCATAGTGGCCATGCTCGTGATGTGGCTCACACGCCCCATGCTCGCTGCCGGGCGCGCACGCATGCTGCGGCCCGTGGTGGTGCTCGCCGCCGTGTGGGCCTTTGCCGCATTGGGCGGCTTCAGCCCCTCCATAGTGCGCGCGTCGGTCATGCTTTCGCTGCTGTCGGGAGCGCGTCTGCTGGGGCGCTACACCTCCACGCTCAACGCCCTTGCCGTAGCCGCCCTTGCTATTCTGGCATGGCGTCCTTCAGCGCTCTTCGATGTGGGATTCCTGCTGTCGTTCGGTGCTGTGGGCGGTATTCTGGCGTTCGCGGGGCCTCTCAATCCGTTTGACCGCCGCACGCGTCCGCGCCTCCACGCCGCGGCCTCCCTCGTGGCCGTGCCTCTCGGCGCCACATTGGCCACGGCGCCGGTAGTGGCCGGCGTGTTCGGCTCGTTGCCTCTGATGTTTCTGCCGGCCAATATGCTCGTGGCCGTGCTGTTCGCACCGTTCTACGTTGTAGCTCTCGCCGTGGTGCTATTGTCGGCCTGCGGCCTTCCATGCGCGCTTCTCGCGCGCCTTGCCGAAATGCTCTACGCTCTGATGGCCACCGCGGCCGATTCCCTTGCGTCGTCCATTTCCGTCGCGCCCTCTGTCGCTGCCGTCGCCACATTCTATTTTGCCCTCGTCTCCGCCCTCATCCTTCTGCGCCGCCACCGCCCGCGTGCAGGCTGACACAAAAAAAAGCCGGGGACGCATTGCTGCATCCCCGGCCGGTGTATCTGCCGGCTCTTATTTGCCTTTCTGCTTCTCGAGCTGTCGGTCGAGAGCCTCCAGGCTCAGGTCCACAGCCTCCTCGAAGGTGTCGGCCACCTTGTTGGCCACGGCGTCGGCATGGCCGGGCATCGTCAGCTTCACGATAGCCTCTTTGTTCATGGCGGTTTCGGGTTTTACGACCTTGAGCGTGACTTCGGCCACGGTTATTTCGGGATAGCGTCGTGCGAGGCGCTCTACTTTCTTGTTGATGAATGCCGTCAGAGCATCGGCGATGTCGAAGTGGATGGCTTGAATACGGATGTCCATGTTATCCTCCTTTTCTTTGTGCACGAGGGTGTGCGAGTTGATAATTGTTTTGTAGGTCTCTGTAGCTCAGGTGGGTGTACACCTGTGTGGTTGCGAGTGATGCGTGGCCCAGCAGGCGCTGCACCGCGTTCAGGTCGGCGCCGTTGTTGAGCATGTCGGTGGCGAAGGAGTGGCGCAGCACATGAGGCGAGCGCTTGGCAGAGTGCACCGAGCCGTCGAGCTGCGAGTGAACTATGCGGTTGAGCAGTCCGTAGTAGAGCGGCTCGCCCGAGGGGCGCACGGCGAAGTATTCGGGGGTGAATCCCACGATGCGGTCGCGCACGGCGCGGTACTGTTCTATGGTCTGCTTCACTTCTTCGGCAAAAGGGATGATTCTTTCCTTATTACGCTTTCCGAGCACTTTTAGTTCGCGCCGCGTGGTGTCGACGTCGGCGTCGCGCAGCCCCGTCAGTTCGGACGCGCGCATGCCGGTGGCGTACAGCAGCAGCATCACCATGTGGGCACGCATCGCCTCGAAATCGTCGGGGTCGAAGCCTGCGTCGAGCACAGTGGCCGTCTCGTCGGGGCGTATGAACGAAGGCAGAGGGTGGGGGATGCGTGCGGGTGTGAGTTCTGCTGCAGGATTGACGGCCAGGCCCTTGCGGCGCATGGCCCAGGCGTAGAGCGCGCGCAGCGACTGCACGCGTCGCCGCAGCGAGCGAGCGGCCACTCCGCCGGCTGCCATCGAGGCTATCCATGCGCGCAGGTCGTCGAGCGTCACTGACGCCAGATCGGGCTCGTCGCCGCCGGCCGCGAAGTCGCACCACAGGCGCAGGTCCGACCCGTAGGCGCGCACGGTGTGGGCCGAGGCCCCCGTTTCGCTTTCCAGATATTTGAGAAATTCGTCAATCATCCGCCCCTAATTTAAGAATATTATTCGGCACGACCAAACTTTAAGGGCAGAAAAATCGTCAGCGCCATGGAAATTCCTGAGGCAGCGGGCGGTGCTTCACCGCCAGGCGCACCCGCGAGCAGAACTCGCGCACCACGGCTTTCACCGGCCCGGGCTCCATGCCCAGCACCTTGAACAGCAGCCCGGCGCCGTTCGGCAGATGGGTGATGCCGGCGGCCAGCTTGCGCTTGCTGTCGATGAACGGCTCCGTGGCGTCGTACACGGCCGCGGCCTTGTCGGGCGGCGTCAGCACGATGACGTTGGCAAACACGTCGTACTGCCCCATCATGCCCGTGTCGCGCAGCTGCGTGTGCGCCGGGTCGATGACGAACTTCTCGCGGAACAGCTGCTCGCCCCCGGGGCGCTCGGCGTGGCTGCACACCGACAGTATGTCGTAGGCGAATAGCTCGCCGTCGCCGTAGTACTTGCGGCCGCCCATGTATATCTCCGAGTAGAACAGCGTGGCCGTAGGGTCGGCCACGATGCGTGTGTCGCAGATGAAGCGCGTGTGCCGGCACGGAATCACAGGCTCGGGCAGATACTCCAGATAGCTGTCGGCGCCGAGAGTGAATTCCTGCGTCATGCCCGAGTAGTTGCGTCGCATCTCGGCCAGCTTCGTGGCTGCGCCGGTGCTGATGAAGGCCATTGTCCCGGGTGCCATCGTGAATCGCTGCACATAGCGGTCGCCGTCCACGTTGGGGCCGCCGCTCGACAGGATGTAGACGCACGGCATGTCCGGCAGTTCCTCGTCGAAGTACAGCTCCTGCTGCACTATCAGCGGGGCGCGGCGGTCGAGCTCGCGCAGGATGCTGCGCCCCTCGCGGTCGAGCGCAAAGCCCAGGTTGAGATAGCCGTGCTTGCCGGGGCAGCCCACATACATGGCGTCGGGCTGCTCCAGATAGGGTTGCATCTCCGGCGCCGAGTCGAAATCCACCGCCGGCGCGTCGGAATACTGTCGTTCATCCATAAAATCAAATGAGTTATAATATTGTATTGACGCACGGCATGTGCATCAGCCATTTTCCGGGCTTATTTCACCTTGTCGAACAAGGCCATCTTGAACAGCAGGTCCACAAGCTCGTCGATGCCCTCGCCGGTGAGGCTGTTGGTGAACACGAAAGGCTTGCCCGGGCGCATCAGACGAGAGTCGTGGTCCATCACTTCCAGGCTTGCGTGAACGTACGGCGCCAGGTCGGTCTTGTTGATCACCAGAATGTCGCTCTGCGAGATGCCGGGACCGTCCTTGCGGGGGATTTTGTCGCCCGCGGCCACGTCGATCACATAGATGAAGAAGTCGACCAGCGCCGGGCTGAATGTCAGCGTCAGGTTGTCGCCGCCGCTCTCTATCAGCACCACGTCGGCATCGGGAAATTTGGTCTCCATCTCCTCCACGGCGGCGATGTTCATCGAGGGGTCCTCGCGCACTGCCGTATGAGGGCACGCGCCAGTTTCCACGCCGATGATACGGTCTTCCATGAGCACGCCCTTAAGCGTCTTGCGCACATGTTTGGCGTCCTCCGTCGTCACGATGTCGTTGGTGATGATGAGCACGTTCATGCCCTTGTCCATAAGCCTCGGGGTGATGGCTTCGATGAGTGCTGTTTTGCCGGAGCCCACCGGGCCGCCGATGCCTATTCTGCATGTTGACATAATGTCTATGAATTTTAATTGGTGTTATACTTTCAAAACAAGCTCTTCTGACGCTTAGTTCATGAACATGCGCATCTTGCCTTTTTCGTGGAGCGATGCGAGGATGTCCATTTCGGGCACGAAAGAGTGCATCGAGTCGAGGTCCATGGTGCGGGCCTGCTCGTAGAGGGCGTCGGTGTCGGCGGCAAGGCGGTAGAGGATGGCCTGCGTGTCGTAGTGCGACACGCGCACGCAGCGGAGAGCGGCGCTCACAACCATGCAGGCCACGCCATACTGGTGCGACGCGTAGAGCTCGCGCTCGCCGATGCCGGCCATGGCGAAGGCTATGCCCTGCGCCACGGGGTAGCATCCCGGCGTGGCGCCGCCTCGGATGTCGGCCAGCCAGCGTCCCATCAGCGTGTCGTCGCCCCACAGGTGCACGCCCAGCTCGGCCAGTTTCTTGCCCATGCGGCACAGCATCAGCCGCGCCTCGTCGTTCATCTTGAAGCGCAGCAGGGCGTCGTCGGCACGGCGGATGCCGTCGTAGTCGCCTGTCTGCGTGGCGCGGTAGGACACAAGGGCGGCCACGCCGTCGCTGAACGCCGCCTGGCGCGCGGCGCTGCGCGTGTATTGCTCAAGGGTGGCCGCATCGTGCACCAGTCCTTCGTACGACGCCGTCTCGAGGCCGTTGGAAAACGAGAACGTGCCCACCGGGAACGTCGCGTCCGAGAACTGCAGCAGCGGGAAAACAGGATTAGTGGACATGGCTGTGGCTTTCGTGGCCCGCGCCGCCGAAGAGCCTGCGCACCTCGTGGGGAGCCATGTAAGGAATCACTTCGCTGCCTTCGGCAAACTCGTAGGTGATGTCGTCGATATGGTGCGTGTCCATCACGCTGAGCATCACCTTGCGGTCCACCGTCATGGGCACATACACCTTTGTGCCCTTCACCACGGCGGGCCAGTGCTGGTTGCCGATGGCGTGGCCCAGCTCCAGCGATATGCGTATCACCTCCTCGGCGGGGAGCTCGCGCAGCTTGCCGAGGTCCACCACCAGCACGGGGCTGAGCTTGAGGCGCAGCACGGCGGCCGAGCCGTGCTCGGGGTCGTAGTAGATGATGTCGCCGTCGGCTATCTGATGGCGGTCGGCGAGAGCCACGGGATACTCGTGGCCGTGTTCGTCCACGGCCAGAAAGCGGCTCTTCTGCGCCGTCCATTGGTCGAGGAATATGTTGTGCACATGGGCGTTCTTGAGTTTTTCGGCCCATTCGGGGCTGTGGGCGTTGCCCACTGTTTTTGTGATGACATCCATGATGTGAGGAATTTAGGAGAAAAGGACAAAAGCGAAATAACCATTGTGTCGCTTGTTTCGCTTTTGTCCTTCGGTTTTCAAGTGATTATATCAGTGTCAGAGATTCTTAGCTGAACCAGTAGAGCTGGCCTAAGGGCACGCTCTTGGCGGGGTCGACGTAGGCGAGCTTGCCGTTGACGTAGACGTTGAACGTCTCGGGATCCACCTCGATGCGCGGGGTGGCCGTGTTGCGCATCATGTTGGCCTTGCCCAGCTGGCGCGTGCCGTGCACGGCATAGATGATGTTGTCCACGCCGTACGACGCCACAGTGCCGTTGTCCACCGATGCGCGCGACACGAAGCGCACGCAGGTGCGGGGCATGGCCTTGCCGAAGGCGCCGTACATCGGGCGGTAGATCACCGGCTGCGGAGTGGGCAGCGATGCGTTCGGGTCGCCCATCTCGGCCCAGTTGATGAAGCCGCCCTTGATCACCATCTTTGGCTTGGCGCCGAAGAATGCCGGTTCCCAGAGCACGAGATCGGCCATCTTGCCCACCTCCACCGAGCCCAGGATGTCGCTGATGCCGTAGGTGATAGCGGGGTTGAGGGTGATTTTGGCCAGATAGCGCAGCACGCGGAAGTTGTCGTTGTCGGCCGAGTCCTCGGGCAGTTTGCCGCGGGCGTCCTTCATGTTGGACGCCATCTGGAACGTGCGCATGAACGATTCGCCCACGCGGCCCATGGCCTGCGAGTCGGAGCTCACCATCGACAGTACGCCCATGTCGTGCAGGATGTTTTCGGCGCTTTGCGTCTCGGGGCGCACGCGGCTTTCGGCGAAGGCCACGTCGCTCGGGATGTTGGGGTTGAGGTTGTGGCACACCATGATCATGTCGAACAGCTCGGCCTGCGAGTTGATGCCGAAAGGCAGCGTCGGGTTGGTCGACGACGGCAGCACGTTGGCCATCGAGGCCACTTTCAGCAGGTCGGGAGCATGGCCGCCGCCGGCGCCCTCGGTGTGGTAGGTGTGGATGGCGCGGCCGTCGATGGCGGCGATGGTGTCCTCCACATAGCCGCTCTCGTTGAGCGTGTCGGTGTGGATGGCCACCTGCACGTCGTTGCGGTCGGCGTTGTTAAGGCACGCGCGGATGGCCGCGGGCGTCGAGCCCCAGTCCTCGTGGATTTTGAATCCCATGCAGCCGGCGTCGATCTGCTCCTGCAGCGTGTCGTCGGTGCTGGTGTTGCCCTTGCCGAGGAAACCCGTGTTGATGGGCAGGCCCTCGGTGCTCTCGAGCATCTTGCGGATGTTCCACGGGCCGGCGGTGATGGTGGTGCCGTTGGTGCCGTCGGTCGGGCCTATGCCGCCGCCGATGAGGGTGGTGATGCCGTTGCTCAGACAGTTGTAGGCCTGCTGGGGCGAAATCATGTGCACGTGGCCGTCGATACCGGCAGCCGTCAGTATCAGGTGCTCGCCCGAGATGGCGTCGGTCGAGGGGCCGGTGCACAGCGTGGGCGTCACGCCCTCCATTATGTTGGGGTTGCCGGCCTTGCCGATGCCGGCAATCTTGCCGTCCTTGATGCCCACGTCGGCTTTGACGACGCCGAGCACGGGGTCGAGGATGGTCACGTTGGTGATCACAAGGTCGAGCGAGCCGCCCTTGCTGGTTATTGTGTTGGCGGTGCCCATGCCGTCGCGGATTGTCTTGCCGCCGCCGTACACCACCTCGTCGCCCATCACGCGCAGGTCTTTCTCGATCTCGACGTAGAGATTGGTGTTGCCAAGGCGTATTTTATCGCCCGTGGTCGGGCCGAAGAGCATATTGTTTTCCTGTCGGGATATTGTAGCCATGGTGTGTTATTTTTTTGCGTTATCGGTTGGTGTGGTGTATTCGGCGTCGGCCTCGTCCTCGGGCACGTCCTTGAAGCCGTACTTTTCCAGACGGCGGTAGGCACGCTCGCGCACCGGGAAGTAGGTCGGTGTGTCCTCCGGGCCGGCGTAGCCGTCGGTCAGGTCGTTGAAGCCGATGATGCGCCGCTTGCCGGCGTAGGCCACCAGTTCCACTTCCTTTTCCTCGCCCGGCTCGAAGCGCACTGCCGTCGTGGCCGGTATGTTCAGATGGCATCCGAAAGCTTTCTTACGGTCGAATTCCAGATAGCGGTTGGCCTCGAAGAAGTGCAGGTGGCTGCCCACCTGGATGGGGCGGTCGCCCGTGTTGCGCACCTTGATGGTGCAGGTGTCGCGGCCCACATTGTAGTCCACATTCCCGTCTTTCAGGATAACGCCGCCCACAGGCACATGGCTCGCAGGTGTGAAACCGGGCGTTATGTTGGTGTTGTCGCTCATTTTTTCGGAGAGATTAGAGGGTTGATTACTTGATGGGGTGGTGGATCGACACAAGGCGGGATCCGTCGGTGAACACGGCTTCTACCTGCAGCAGATCGATCATGTCGGCGACGCCTTCCATCACATCGTCCTTCGTCAGGACGTTGGCGGCGTCGTGCATCACTTCCTCAACGGTTTTGCCTTCACGCGCGCCTTCGAGGGCGCAGCTGGTGATATAGGCCACGGATTCGGGATGGTTGAGCTTCAGGCCTTTCTTGAGGCGGCGCTCAGCTATCATTCCGAGAGTCAGAAGGGTGAGCTTGTCTTGCTCTTTCGGTGTAAGATGCATAGCTTGGGTGCTGGTTATAAGAACATATATACTATTCCAACGCCTGCCCGCTCGAAAAGTTCGCGCCGCAGAAAGCAGCACGACGCCGGACACTCACGTGCCCGGCGTCGCTTTCAATAAACAATATTACTTTGCTACATGTGAGCGTGCAAAGTCTTTACTTTACGAGTTCCTTCGTGGCCTTGGCGCCGCGGCGCACGATGTAGATCTGGCCGGCCCGGGGCTCTGCCACGCGCACGCCCTGCAGGTTGAAGTACTCGGCGGCAGCCTCGCCCTCGACGGTCACATCCTCGATGCCGGTGGTGCCGGTGGTGAAGTTCTCGATGGTTGCGTTGTGGATTTCCTTGTCGCCGAGCTTCACGGCCACGCTGGCGGTGCCGTATTCTTTCTCGGCCTCAAGGCCGGTGGCCAGGATGGTGCCCTTGAGGGTGGTTTCGGAAGCCACGTCGTCGGGGTTGAGAGCGCGCATGGGAGCGTTGGCAGCCTCTTCCACGATGCTGGCGTCGCTGTGCTCGGTGTTGGAGAAGGTCATTCCGCCCACGGTCAGCTCAACGGTGTACTCGTTGGCGTCCTTGTGGTTGTTGAGGTGCAGCATGTATTCCACACGAACCACAGTTCTGCCGAACGACTCCTCGTGGGTGAAGCCCACAAGCTCCGTCTCGGGCTCAGTGTACTCAACTACAATGGAGCAAATTTTTAGACCGCTATTTTTTGACTTGCCGACTGTTGTGACATTGTTTGTGAAGCTTATCTCTATCTCGCCATTGGTATTGGGTGTCCACTCAAGTGTGACAGCTTTTTTATTGCCGGTGACAGCCTGCATCTTTGTGTCAGTAAAAGAGCCGACGGTAGCAGTTGCATCATAGTTGCAGTTGCTATTTGCTCCGCCATTGACTGTTACTGACACCTTGGAGATAGTGTAGTCTGCGAAGTTCTCGCCAGAATACAGCGTAATGCTTTGTGCGGGCTTTGCGGCTGCACCAATAAGGATACCAGCAGGCGCTGTGCCATCGTTGCTTATGCCCGGCTGGCTGTTGTTGTCGATGGCCACGACAAGCATTTGCCAAGTTTTGTCACCTAACTTAATGTCGGATTTGGTACCAATTTTGACATTGGAGAAATCGTGATTAGTGTACGCACCTTTTACGACTTCGTAGCTCCAGGTTTCTGCGCTTGCTGCGAAGCCGAGGCTGAGCAGAAGCATGAGAGTGAGTAAAAGTTTTTTCATAAGAAATTGTTGATATTGGTTGGTTTGGTGTTTTTAGTATAGGCGCATGAAGTGTGGGGCAGTCGCACGGGTGCGGCTGCCGCAGATGTGGTGGCGGAAAGCGTTGCGGTGAAAAAAAGCACGCTCCGAAAGCGCATGCGCGCAATCGGAGCGTAGGTATGGTGCGTTTTAGCCTTTGCTTCGGCTAATAACTTATAGTTCAGCGATATAAATAGGGGGGGGTAGACACTGGCGTTGCCGGGCTGTAGGCTCCGGTGCGCTTAGGACTATGGTCTACGACTTTCATGCCGCAAAGTTAAGCAAAAAAATTCAATCCCTCTCGCTTTTTAACACAAAAACACCACAAAATGTGAGGCGGAGGTCTGCAGGGCCTCCGACTTCCCCATGATCACATATATAACATAAATAGAGTGGCAGTTCAACAGAATTACAATTCATTCTTTGGGCATTTTCAGCAATTTCCCGACAATATACCCGAAAAAATCATTATCTTTGTGCTCATAACACACTAAACACATTCCGGCCATGAAAAGAATCTTTTGCCTCGTGCTTCTCGCAGCCACTCTCGCATTCGCCGCTCCCGTCCCCGCAGCCGCCCAACAGAACAAACAACAGTGCGACTCATTCGTCGAAATAGTAAACAAAGACCTCCCCATGGATATGGGCGACGGTTTCATCTGGACGCGCGTGTCTGTCGAGGACAACTATTCTGTCACTGTTTTCACCTTTAAATTTATCGGTACGGAAAAAGTAAGTCCGCAGGACATGAAGGATAGCTTCAAGAATCTGACCCCTGCCGAAGCAAAGAAATTGTTCGGCGACGATTTTGACGAAATTTACAAGACTTTGGGCACCAAGGGCCGCGTCGTCCTGACCTTCGACGACGGCACCCGCTTTTCCTTCGACATAGACTGACCTCCCTCCCCCATGCCTACTCTTGACAGGGCACAGCGGGCGGCCGTGGACCATTTCGGCTCGCGGGCATTGCTGCTGGCCGGCCCCGGCTGCGGCAAGACCCACATCCTGGCCGAGCGCGTGGCCGCAGCGCGCGAGCGCCACGGCGTGCGCTTCGCCGACATGCTTTGTCTCACCTTCACCAACCGCGCCGCACGCGCCATGCGCGACCGCATAGCCGCGCGCCTGGGCGAGCTGCCCGAAGGACTGTACGTAGGCAACATCCACCGCTTCTGCCTGCGGCTGCTGCGCGCGGGCGGCCTCATATCGGCCGACACTTCCATGCTCGACGAAGATGATGCCGCCGGCTTCATCGACCGCTATGCCCACGGCGCCGGCGCCGGATGGAGGGCCGAAGTGCAGGCGCTCGCCACCGACCGCTACATGACGGCGCGCGGCTATCCCGCGCGGCTGCACCGCGCGCTGTGGTTCACCCCCGGGCCGCACCACCTGCGCTGTGTCGAGGCCTACGAGCGCTTCAAGCTCGACCACAACCTCATGGACTTTGACGACTGTCTGCTATGGGCCTTCGACGCCTTGCGCGAGCGCCCCCGCGAGCTGCCGCGCTACAGCTGGGTGCAGGTCGACGAGGTGCAGGACCTCACGCCGCTGCAGATGGCCATAGTGAGCCTGCTTGCGCCCGCGCCCGACGCCACCGTGCTCTATCTTGGCGACGAGCAGCAGGCCATCTTCGACTTCCTCGGCGCCGGAAGCCGGGTGCTGGAACGCGTCAAAGCCGACTGCGGCGGCCGCATCCTGCGTCTGCAGCGCAACTACCGCTCTACGGCCCGGCTCGTGGAGCTGTGCGACACCTTCGCCGTGGAGCAGCTGGGCATCGACCCCGGTTTCCTGCCCGACGTAGGCGCGGAACCTTCGCCCGCAGGCGAGTGTCTGACGCTGTGGGAGACCGCTCCGGCCGCCCACAAGGACGTCGTGGCCGCGCTCGCAAGGCGCATGGCCGACGAACATCCCGACGAGACCACGGCCGTGCTGGTGCGCTCCAATGCCGAGCTTGCCGAGCTCTCGCGAGTGTTTGCGGCACACGGCATCCCGCACATGGCCGCGGGCCTGCGCGACGCCTTCCGCCGCGTGGCATTCAAGACGGTGTGCGCCCACATGGCTGTGGCGCTCAGTCCGCTGCGCACGGCCGAATGGGCGCGCGTGCTCTTCGCCACGGGCACCGTGCGCCGCCTCGACGATGCCACGGCTCTTGTGGCGGCAATGCGCGAGGCTGCCATGACCCCGGCCGACCTGCTGAGTGCCGACGGCCTTTCGGAGGTGCAACGTGCCGTGGCTGCCATCGATGCCGGACGCATCCTGCAGCCGGCGCAGCTCGGAAGGCTCGGGAGGCTGCTGTTCCCCCTGCGGCGCGCCGACGACCTCGCGGCAGTGTTCGGCGGCGATGCGGCCGCCATGCAGGCGAGCCTGGCTCCGGCCCTGCGCGCCGGCCTCGCCGCGCAGGAGCGCCTGGCCGAGGAGCGGGGTTTCGACAGCCTGCGCGCACGCCTGCACGCACGCTACGGCGCCCTGTGGACCCACACGCGCGACATGCTGGCGCGCACCGACATCGCGCCGGAAAACACGCTGCGGGCCGAGCTCGACCACACCTACCGCACCATGACACTGCAAGGCCACATCGAACCTCTGCCGCGCTGGCAGGCCATGCTCGACCTGCTCGCGGCCACTGTCACCGACACGGGCGCCACGCCCACGCTGCGCACGCAGCTCGCCGCCCACCTTCACGAACTCGGCTCGTTCAACGAAGCCGACCTCTACGACCGCGGCATGGCCGGCCGCGTGGCTATCATGACCGTCCACAAAGCCAAGGGCCTGGAGATGGACAATGTGATTGTGGCCAACGCCAACGCCTTCCACGGCTCGTCGCTCGACCGCGCCCGCATCTTCTATGTGGCGTTCTCGCGTGCCCGCAGGCGCCTGGCCGTGGTCTGCAGCTCCGCTCTCACCCCCGCTCTCGAATGCATCGAGCCGTTCCTGAAGGCTGTGCCGCCGTGGCAGGTCGCCGCGATGGCGGCCGACGAGCGCGGCCGCGGGTTTGGCGCATAGCCGAAAAATGTGTACTTTTGCACCCATGAATCCGCAGAAAATACATATCTCCGACTATAACTACCCCCTGCCCGACGAACTGATTGCCAAGCACCCCCTGGAACAGCGCGACGCGTGCCGCCTGCTGGTGCGCCGCCCCGACGGCACGGCCGACGACCGCGTGTTCAGCGAGCTGCCCTCGCTGCTACCTGCCGACACGCTGCTGGTCTACAACAACACGCGAGTGATAAACGCGCGCCTGCGCATGCACAAGGACAGCGGTGCCCTCATCGAGATTTTCTGCCTCGAGCCCGTGGCGCCGGCCGACTACGCGCAGGCTTTCGCCTCGACGCAGAGCTGCGTGTGGAAGTGCTTCGTGGGCAACAGCAAAAAATGGAAGGAGGGATGCCTGTCGATGGCGCTCGACATCGACGGCGAGCACGCCGTGCTGACAGCCGAGCGCGTGGCGCGCGACGGCAACAGCTCCGACATACGTTTTGCCTGGGACAATCCCCGCCTGACTTTCTCGGCCATAATAGCCCGGGTGGGCGAGCTGCCGATTCCTCCCTATCTCAACCGCCGCACCGAAGCGAGCGACCACAAGGACTATCAGACGGTGTACAGCCACATCGACGGTTCGGTGGCGGCCCCCACGGCCGGCCTGCATTTCACCGGCCGTGTGCTCGACGACATTGCCGCGCGCGGCATTCCCCGCCTGGAAGTGACGCTCCATGTGGGCGCAGGCACGTTTCAGCCCGTGAAGAGCGAGGAGGTGGGCGACCACGCCATGCACGCCGAGTTCATCGCCGTGCCGCGCGACGTGATAGCGCAGCTTGCAGCCACGGAGCGCCGGGTGATTGCCGTGGGCACCACGTCGGTGCGCACGCTCGAGAGCCTCTACCACATAGGCTGTCTGATGCTCGCGGGACAGTGGACCGGCGAGGTGCCGCAATGGTACGCCTACGCCGAGGACCATCCCGACGTGTCAGTGCGCGATGCGCTCATGGCCATCGTGGACAGGCTGGATGCCGCCGGGGAGAGTACGCTGGTGGGTGCCACGCGCATAATCATCGCTCCCGGCTACCGCTACCGCATTGTCAAAGGCATGGTGACAAATTTCCATCAGCCGCAGTCGACGCTGCTTCTGCTCGTGTCGGCTCTCATCGGCGACGAGTGGCGCGCTCTCTACGACCACGCTCTCGCCGTGCCCTACCGTTTCCTCAGCTACGGCGACGCCTGCCTGCTGCTGAAATGAGCCGATTTATGTCGGGCAGGTACAAAAAAAATTGATAGTCTCCCGACTACCAATCCAGTTAACCTTAAATCTATACCATGAAAACACCTTGCAAATTTAAGGTGTGCCTTTGATATGTGCAAATTTCAGTAGCAAAAATCAGCTTATTTAATATAAATTAAGACAATATCTGTTTTATTTTGGCTTTTGAAAGATTTTTTTGTCTTACGATGGTTGTTTTTGCAGTATTTGTGCTATATTTGCAGGCGAAGGCATATGCCGTATGACCCAATACCTTAAGACATGACAAGTTTTCTATTCCCCGCTATTATTCTTATTGCTTGCATTGTGTTTGCCACACGCCCATGGAAATTGTTGAAAAACAATAATCGGGGGGGGGGTAATGTATTGACCGACTGAGTGTTGCGTATTACGCGACGCAACAAAGGCCCGACCGTCAAGGTCGGGCCTTTGTTGTTGTCGGCGGTCTGCCTCAGGGGAGCTTGAGGAGGCCGGTGTGCAGAGCCGGTTTGGTGGTGGGAATGCGGGCGCCCTCGGGCACGAGTATGATGCACTCGAGGGGGCCGTCGGCCTTGATGCGGTGCCAGCCGGGGGCGTAGCGGCGGCCGGTCTGCCAGTCGCGCCAGGGGCGGGTGCCGGGCAGGTAGACGTTGCGCTCGAGGCTTTCGCTGAACAGAGGAGCCACAAGCATGCGCGAGCCGAACATGTACTGGTCCTCGATGTCCCACACGCCGGGGTCGTCGGGATATTCCACCAGCAGCGCGCGGAACATAGGCCAGCCGTTGGCCGCCGCCGTGCGGCTCTCCTCAAGGATGTAGGGCATGAGCGAGTATTTCAGCTCGGCGCAGCTGCGGAAATAGTCGGTGAAAGCGGGGTTGTCGTAGAGCCACGGCTCGGTGGGCGGCGCGCCGTGGGCGCGGCTGTGGGAGCTGAGGAAGCCCATGGGCAGCCAGCGGCGATAGAGACTTTCGGGGGTGGAGGTGACGAAGCCGCCGATGTCGTGGCTCCAGAAGGTGAAGCCCGAGAGACCCAGCGAGAGGCCGGCGCGGATAGTGCCCTGCATGCCGGTGTTGGTGGTGGCGGCGTCGCCTCCCCAGTGCAGCGGATAGCGCTGGCTGCCGGCCCAGGCCGAGCGCGCCCAGATGATGTTCTCGCCGCTGACGGCGCGTGTGGCGTCGGCCACGGCCTTGTTGTAGCGCAGCGGATAGAGGTTGTGCTCGTACCAGCCGTTGCGGCCGTTGTGGTAGACGGCCTCGATGGGGGCCGCCTCGCCGAAGTCTACCTTGATGGCGCCCACGCCCATTCCGATGAGGCGCTTGATTTTGTCCTGGTACCAGTCCACGGTGGCGGGATTGGTGAAGTCGAGCACGGCATCCTCGTAGGGCAGCGTGCCGCGGCCGTTGCGCACAGCCATGCCGCCGTCCACGAGTTCGCGGAAGTACTTGTTGCCGGGCACGAAGTAGGGCAGCTGCCACAGCGAGATGTGGAAGCCCTGGTCGCGCAGGTCGCTTATCATGCCCTGAGGGTCGGAGAAGCGCTCGGGCGAGAACTCGTAGTCGCACTGCCAGTCGACGTCGAACCAGCCTGTGTCGAAGTGGATGACGTCGGCCGGGATGCGCAGCTCGCGCAGCTTGGCAGCCACGTCGCGGCCTTCCTGTTCGGTGAAGTAGCTGATGCGGCTGATCCATGTGCCGAAGCTCCACAGCGGCGGCATGTCGGGGCGGCCGGTGAGGGCGGTGTATTCGCTGAGGATATCCTTGGGCTCGCCGAGGAAGATGAAGAAATCCATGTCTTCGTCGGCCATGAATATCTTGTTGGCGCCGATGTAGGAATGGCCCATGTCCATGGTGACCGGGGCGCCCGTGTGCATGAACATGCCGTAACCCAGGTTGCTGAACCAGAAGGGAACCGGCTTGTACATGTCGCGTCCCTCGGGCCCCTGCGGGTCGGTGACGAACAGGTTGAGCTTCTGGCCGGCTTTGTTGAGGCCGGTGGGGCTTTCGCCGCAGCCGTAGATTTTTTCGCCCGGAGCGAGGGAGAACACGGGGTTGATGCTGCGCGAATTGTCGCTGCCGCGCTTTATGAAGCTGAACGGAGCCACTTTTATCTGCGTGCTGTCGTTGTCGGACCACGCGCGGGTGCGGGTGAGCTCACGGCCGTCGGCGTCCTTGAGCACGAGGCGCCAGGGCGACGGATGAATCTCGAGCGAGCCGCGGGCCGACGTGTAGACCACCGTGCCGTCGGCGCGTCGCGAGGCTGTCCACGAGCCCGGCTGCGCCTGCGGCTCGGCCACGAGCATCACCTCGTCGTCGGCCGCCGGCGGCAGCACGTCGGAGGTGTGCACGCGCAGGCGCAGCGTGCGCTCGTTGATAGGAGTGACGCTGAATCCGAGGCGGGGGTCCTGCGGGTAGGCCGTGTTGGGGAAGTCGAGGCTCTGCAGGGGCTGGTGCAGGTAGGTGTTGGCGTTGAATGCCTGGCGTGGCTGCAGCTGCTGCCGCTTCCATTCGATGTGGCCCGTGCCCGTGGCCGTGTCGAAGTCGACGAGGCTGTCGGCAAAAAAGTAAGTGTTGCTGAAGTCGAGGAAGTCCTCGCTCATGTCCTTGGGCATGGACAGGAGGTAGCTGACGCCTCCGACTGTGCGGGTCTCGGCCGTGGCGGCCGGCGCGGCTGTTGCTGCGGCTGCGGCGAGGAGAGCGATGTGAAGTGGTTTCATGGTATGGCAAGTGAATGATGGATTTTTCTGAGAATCAGACAGTGCGGCTGGTCATCGGCCGGCAGCGCGGATTTCGGCCACAACGGCGGCGGTGTCGGCCGCAGCCTGTTGCGGGGTCATGGACAGGCGCATGAGCTCGGTGACGCGTGCGTCGGGGATGATGAGGCGCATGAGTTCAGCCGTGGACGGAGCCGTGGGCAGCGCGGCGTACTGTGCGTAGGTCATGCGGATGAAGGCTGTGTTGGGGCCGATGCCGCGGCGGTCGAGCAGCCAGCCGTCGGGCAGCTGCAGGGGCACGCTGGCGGCGCTGACATCGCTCGGGGCGGGGAAGCTCTGCACGGCTGTGCGGGCGTCGTTGAGGCTTATGGCCACGAAAGAGTCGACGGGCACCGACGTGCGGTAGACGGTGGCGCGCGCCACCATCGCTGCCGTGGTGCCTGCGATGCGTTCGGGAGCCATGGCCGCAGGGGCGTCGGGAGCGGGCGGCGCCATTTCGGGACGCGCCGACGCGGCCGGCGATGAGCCGTGGCACGAAGCGAGCGTGGCGGCTGCTATGAGGGGGATGAGAAGTGTGCGCATGTGCAAACTTTGTTTTATGCGACAACGCCCCGGGGCGCTTGATAGTGCCCGGGGCGCTGTGCGAGTTTATGTGAATGTGTGAAGGATGTTACTTCACGAGTTCTTTGACTACCTGGGCGCCGCGGCGGACGATGTAGATCTGGCCGGCCTGGGGCTCGGCCACGCGGATGCCCTGGAGGTTGAAGTATTCGGGGGTAGCGTCGTCGCTGACGGTCACATCCTCAATGCCGCTGACGGTGCCGTAGTGGAACTTGGCGAGGGGGCCTACGATGCTCTTGTTGTCTACGTCGTAGATGCCGAAGTAGTAGTCCTTGCCGTCGGTGAGGCCGGGATTGGAGCTGGTGAAGCGGCGGCTCATTTCCCAGGTGGTGCTTTGGCCGGGGTCGAGGCTGAGGGTGAAGTTGGTGATCATGGCGAAGATGTTGTAGGCGCCGAACTCTTTCTCAAAGAAAGCGGGAGCCACATGGCCATAGTAGTAGAATTCACCGTTGTTGGTGAGCGTCACACTCATGTCGCCGTACTTGTTGCGGTCGATCTGCTCTGTGATGGTGACGTCGCTGACCTCGAGGCCTACGCTGACGGGAGTGGCCGTGGCATTGTAGGTGTTGGTCTTGATGACGTACTGGCGCACGGCGCCGTAGGGCATTTCGATGTCGTAGATTTTGGTGTCGTTGGCAATCTTGTAGACGGGGGTGACAACGTATGTGCTGTTGGGCTGGATGCCGGACAGGAGCACGTTGTAGGACACAGCGCCGTACATGGGGTCGGTGTCCGACGTGGTTGCGGCTGCGAAGCGGTAGAAGGTCTTGCCTTCGCCTTCGATGCGCAGGCCGTAGGCCATGCCGGCCTCAAGAGCTTTGTAGCTGTAGTTGAAGAAGCCGCCGCCGGTGTAGCTGACGGTCACGTCGTTGCCGATGTTGAAGGACGATGTGAGCGAGAGGCCGGAGCCGTTTGCCTTGACCTGCGGCTGCCATGCGCCGCCCTGGTCGGGCATGATGTTGACGGTGGCGTTCTGGTTGTAGTTGAAGCCTTCGCCGGAAGCGGCGCCGCCGGCACCCTGTGCGTAGGGGTCGAGGGCGTCGATGAGGAAGTAGCCGTCGCTGGAGCCGCTCCATCCCCAGTTGATGTGGAAATAGGCTGCGCCGTCCTGTTCCTTGTAGCCGTCGCACACGAAAGCGTGGCCTTCGTTGTTGACGGTGCTGCCGTCGTAGAGCACTACGCGGTTGGCGGCAAGTTCGTTATAGAGGAGCTCTTCCCAGTCGGCGAGGGTGTAGCACTCGCGGGAGAGATAGAGCACGCTGGGGTCGTAGCCGAAGTGTTCCACGAGCACGTTGCGCACCTTCTGGGTCTGCGCGCCGGAGGCTGCCGTGCTGTAGCTCATTTCCACGCCGTAGCCCATGATCTGCATGAGCTTGGCCACAGCGTCGCGCTGGGCCTGTGTGCCGGAAGTGGCGGTGGGGTAGCTGTCGAGCATGTTGTCCCAGTCGAGCACGAGGCCTTCTACGTCCACGCTCAGGGGCGTGGTCACGCCGTTGACCGTGCCGGTGTAGGAAATCTCGCCGGCGAGGGGCGCGGTGGGGAACTCATAGAACTTCGCCACCTGTGCTGCGGCCGTGGCCACGCAGCCGGTGTAGGAGCCGCCGGGGCAGAAGTTGTTGTAGGGTGCGCCCTGGTCCCAGGTGGTCTTCACGAGGGGTTCGATGGGAGCGCGGCCCGAACGGGAGAGGGTGGCCTCGTTTTCTTCGTTTACGATGCCGTTTTCGCGGGCGTAGGCAATCTGGCGTGCATACTCGCCAATCCAGTATTTAAGGCCGGGAGCCATGTTGTCGGCAGAGAAGTTGCCGCTGTCGGCGTATCCGAGCACGGGAGCCACTGCGTCGTCGGCAGCTACGAGCACGAAGCCGTTGTTTTCTTTTGCGAACACATAGACTGCAGGGAGCTGGTCGGCCTCGGCGGTGTAGGCGAGGACAGGCTTCACGAGCCCGGGAGCTGCCAGACGAGTCTTCGGCAGGGCACGGCTCAGAGCCTCTTCGGGGCTCAGAACTTCAGCCGATGCCGATGCACCAGCCGCAGCTACCACAGCTGCGACGAGGAGACTTTGGGAAATCTTTTTCATAAGCTGTACATATTGATTTTTAGTTTTTTAAGCTATACGAAACACTGCGGACAAAGCGGTGTGATGAGCCGCTGTCGCCCGCCCGGCGTCCTTTTTTAAGGGGACACACGCCGCAAAATTAGTATTTTTGTATGATATTATAAAATTTTTGGAGCAAAATTTGTAAATTTGCATACGATTTAACGACAAAAAGTGATTTTATACTCATAAAATTGGTTGCAATGAACCTCAAGCATGTCACAATCTGCCTTACTGCAATGACAATACAAGCATCGGCGGCCGGCCCGGATGCTCCGGCACGCTATCCCCAGGCGCCTGCCGACGGCACGGCCGACAGCTATTTCGGCACCGTGGTGCCCGACCCCTACCGCCCTTTGGAAAATGACACGGCTGCGGCCACAACCTCCTGGGTGGCAGCCGAGAACGACGTCACACGCGCCTATCTCGACGCTATTCCATTCCGCGCTGCCTTGCGCCGCCGCCTCACGGCGCTCAACGACTATGCCAAGCGAGGACTGCCCTCGCGCGAGAACGACGGCAAATACTATTTCTCGCTCAACGACGGCCTGAAGAACCAGGCGGTGGTCTACCGCTCGGCCACGCCCGACGGCAAGGACGCCGAGGTGTTTCTGGACCCCAACGCGCTGAGCGACGACGGCACCGTGGCGCTGACCGGTCTTTTCCAGAGCAAGGACGGACGCTACACGGCCTACACCGTGTCGCGCAGCGGCAGCGACTGGACAGAGATATTCGTCATGGAGACAGCCACAGGCCGCCTGCTGCCCGACCACATAGAGTGGGCCAAGTTCACCGGTGCGGCATGGCACGGCGACGGCTTCTACTACAGCGCCTACGAGCGGCCCGAAGCCGGCAAGGAATTCAGCAGCGCCAACGAGTTCCACAAGGTGTACTACCATCGTCTGGGCACTCCGCAGGCCGACGACCGTGTGGTGTACGAGAACCCCGCCGAGCCGCTGCACTTCCACACGGCCGACGTGACTGAGGGCGAGGGCTGTCTCGTGGTGATGGCCAGCGGCGCCGGCAACGGCAACGCGCTGTACGTTAAGAACCTTGACGAAGAAAACGCACCGTTTGTCACCATAGAGCCTACGCAGGACCAGATTGTGGAGGTGGTCGACGTGCTGCCCGGCGGCGAGCTGCTGGTGTACACCGGCATCGGCGCGCCCAACTACCGCCTGGTCGCTGTCGATCCGCGCAATCCCGCTCCTGCCGCGTGGCGCGAGGTGGTGGCCGAACGCAGCGACGCCGTGCTGAAGAGCGTCCACCCTTCGGAGGGACAGCTCGTGCTCGTCTACGACAAGGACGCTGCAAACCGCGTCTACATAGTCAATGCCGACGGCTCGGGAGCACGCGAAGTGGCGCTTCCCGGCTACGGCACCGTGGGCATCTCGGCATCGAAGAAACGTCCGGAGGTGTTCTACAGCTTCACCGGATTCACCCATCCCTCGTCGGGATATGTCTACGACAAAACCACCGGCGAGTCGACGCTCATGTACGAACCCGCCATCGAGGGCTACCGCGCCGACGATTATGTGACGGAGCAGATTTTCTACACATCGAAAGACGGCACGCGAGTGCCCATGTTCATCACATATAAGAAAGGACTGAAGCGCGACGGCAGCAATCCCGCCTACCTCTACGGCTACGGCGGCTTCAACGTGACGCTCAACCCCTCGTTCAACCCCAACCGCCTGGCGTGGCTCGAAAACGGAGGCATCTACGCGCAGGCCAATCTGCGAGGCGGCTCGGAGTACGGCGAAGCGTGGCACGAAGCAGGCACGAAGCGGCAGAAGATGAACGTGTTCGACGACTTCATCGCTGCCGGAGAGTGGCTCGTGAAAGAAGGCTGGACCAAGCCCGAAATGCTCACCATCGAAGGCGGCAGCAACGGCGGTCTGCTGGTCGGCGCTTGCGTCAATCTGCGTCCCGACCTCTTTGCCGTGGCCATCCCGCGTGTGGGAGTGATGGACATGATGCGCTACCACCTCTTCACCATAGGCTGGAACTGGGCCCACGACTACGGAACCTCGGCCGATTCTCCCGAGATGGCCGCCTACCTGCTGGCCTATTCGCCCCTGCACAACATCCGCAGCGGCGTGGACTATCCCGCCATCATGGTCACCACGGCCGACCACGACGACCGTGTGGTGCCCGCCCACTCGTTCAAATATGCCGCCACGCTGCAGGCCGCCGACACAGGCAGTCGCCCGAAACTCATACGCATCGACTCCAAGGCAGGCCACGGCGCCGGCAAACCCATCGCCAAGGTGATAGACGAATGGGCCGACATCTACAGCTTCGTGATGTATAATCTGGGCATGACACCTGCCGAAAAATGAGAAAAACAGCCGTCATACTGCTTGCCGCAACAGCTGCCGCGGTCCTGCCGGGATGCTTCACCGGCATAGAAAGCACGCCGCGCATCACCGACGGCGATGTGCGACGCCGCGATGCCGCTGCCCCCACGCCCGAGATGCTGTTTCTGGATGGGGTAGGGCCCGAGCGGCCGGCCGACTGGCGCGCCGGCAAGCGCTTCTATGTGGCCGACGGGCGGGTGGCCATGCTTTTCGCCTATGCCGACGGCCGCGCCGACAGTCTTGCCGGCACGGAACTGACCTACGCCGGCATTGAGTCCGTGCCATCGCTCACCGGCGAGGGGGCATCGGCCATCGTGCTGACAACCCGGCGCGGCGACACTTTGCGCTACCGCGTGGACGCGTCGCCCGAAGCCCTCGGCCGGCGCGAGAAACTGGAGATTCCTTTCACCGTGGAATTGGCACAGGTCGAGCAGGCCGACAGCATGATGCGCGGACACATATATTATATAAGCACGCCGCTGTGGCGACGCACCGACGGGCGCAGCCGTCCCGGCTTGCGGCATGTGGCCGTAAGGATTGAGCGTGTGGAGCCCGGTTCGGACGGCGTGTACCCGGCTGCCGTTGTGTTCACGCGCAAGGACGAACCCGCCGACACCGGCATGGTGATGATGGGCCTTGGAGGCATGCGCGCCCCGCGCAGTTTCGCGTCGCTGTTCTCCTTCCGCGACCCCCGCGAGACGCATCCCCAGATTGCCGACGAGGTGTGGGAGCTCATCGTGCACTCACGGGTGCAGAAGGGCATGACACGCGAAGAGTGTCGCCTGGCACTCGGAGCTCCCGGCCGCACCGAGCAGATCCCGACCACCGCCGGCATGGTGGAGCGCTGGAGCTACGGCGACGGGATATATCTGATATTTGAAGACGGAATGCTGACCACATACAGGCTATGAAACTGACATTCCTTGGCACCGGCACCTCTACCGGCGTCCCACAGCCGCGGTGCAGCTGCCGCACATGCGCCAGTTCCGACCCGCGCGACAAGCGCCTGCGGGCCTCGGTGCTGGTCGAGACCGACGGACGCAGGCTGCTGATCGACTGCGGCCCCGACTTTCGTTGGCAGATACTGCGCGTCGGCTCGCCCGACATCGACGCGCTGCTGCTGACACACATACACTACGACCACGTCGGAGGCATCGACGACCTGCGCCCGTGGTGCCGCGACGGCCACGACTTCGACATACACTGCACCGCCGACGTCGAGCGCGACCTGCGGGAGCGCATACCCTACTGTTTTGCCGAGCATCCCTATCCCGGGGTGCCATCGTTCCGCATGCGCCGTGTCGAGCGCGACAAGCCATTCGAAGCCGCCGGCGTGGAGGTGGTGCCGCTTCCCGTGATGCACTACATGCTGCCCATCATCGGATTCCGCATAGGGCCGCTGGCCTATATCACCGACGCCAAGACAGTGCCCGACAGCACCGTGGCCTTGATGCGGGGCGTGGACACGCTGGTGGTGAACGCGTTGCGGCTGCGCGAGCATCTCTCGCACATGAACCTGGAGCAGGCCTTGGCCATAGCCCGCAGGGTGGGGGCTCGGCGCACGCTGCTGACACATATGAGCCACGACATGCCGCCCCATGCCGAAGTGGCTCTCCCTGCAGGCGTGGAGCTTGCCTTCGACGGCCTGGAGGTGGAAATAAAAACATGCACGGCGAGTGCAAAATGATAAATATTGTCGAAAAATTTCCGTAATTCACTTTTATTCGCTAACTTTGCACCCTGAAACGTGAAAAATATCATTACTCACTAACATTATAAACATTACAACTATGTCTGAAATTGCAGATCGCGTAAAAGCAATCATCGTCGACAAGCTCGGCGTAGACGAAGGTCAGGTAACCGAAACCGCAGCATTCACCACCGATCTCGGCGCTGACTCTCTTGACACCGTAGAACTGATCATGGAATTCGAAAAGGAATTCGGCATCACTATCCCCGACGATCAGGCAGAGAAGATCGCCACCGTAGGCGACGCTGTTGCTTACATCGAAGCAAACAAATAAGAAACCCGCGCAGAAGTCCCCGACGCCGCGACCGGCGTCGTTGCGTGAGCTAAACCAAAGAGAAAAATCAAATGGAATTAAAAAGAGTTGTCGTAACAGGCCTCGGCGCAATCTCGCCCTTAGGCAACGACGTGGCCACAACATGGTCCAATGCCGTTGCAGGCAAGAGCGGAGCCGGCCCTATTACACACTTTGACGCCTCGAAGTTCAAGACACAGTTTGCCTGTGAGGTGAAGGATTTCGATCCCGCAGCCCACTTCGACCGCAAGAAGCTGCGCCAGCTCGACCTCTATGCGCAGTACGCCATAGTGGCCGCTCGCCAGGCTATAGCCGACGCCGGTCTCGACAGCGACGAAAGTCTGAACAAAAACCGCGTGGGCGTAATCGTTGCCGCAGGTATCGGCGGTCTCCACACCTTTGAGGAAGAGGCCGGTTACTATGCGCTTAACGAAGCCAACGGTCCGAAGTACAACCCGTTCTTCATTCCCAAGATGATTGCCGACATTGCCTCGGGCCACATTTCCATGGAATATGGCTACCATGGCCCCAACTTCGGCACGGTGTCGGCTTGCGCATCGTCGAACAACGCTATCATCGACGCGTTCAACCTCATCCGTCTCGGCAAGGCCGACGTGATTCTGAGCGGCGGCGCGGAAGCTGCCATCTTCCCCGCAGGCGTGGGCGGCTTCAACTCGATGCATGCCCTGTCGACCCGCAACGACAGCCCCGAAACGGCATCTCGTCCCTTCAGCAAAAGCCGCGACGGCTTTGTGATGGGCGAAGGTTCCGCCGTGCTGGTGCTTGAGGAACTTGAGCACGCACTTGCCCGCGGCGCAAAAATCTACGCCGAAGTGGCCGGCGGCGGCCTGTCGGCCGATGCCTACCACCTGACAGCTACCCACCCCGAAGGCCTCGGAGCCATCCTGGCCATGACCAACGCTCTTGAGGACGCCGGCATGAAGCCCGCCGACATTGACTACATCAATGTGCACGGCACATCGACGCCCGTCGGCGATATCTCGGAAGTGAAGGCTATCAAGGAGGTGTTCGGCGACCACGCCTACAACCTCAACATCTCGTCCACGAAGTCGATGACCGGCCACCTTCTCGGTGCCACCGGCGCGCTCGAAGCGATGTTCAGCGTGAAGGCTGTGCAGGAGAATGTGGTTCCTCCCACAATCAACCACATGCCCGACGACCTCGACGAGGAAATCGACTACAACCTCAATTTCACATTCGACCGCGCCCAGAACCGCGAAGTGCGCGCAGCGCTGTCGAACTCGTTCGGTTTCGGCGGCCACAACGCCACCGTCATCGTGAAAAAATTCGAGAAGTAAGTAGCCGATTCACAGCAATATGAAGGGCGCCCGCACCATGCGTGGCGCTCTTTTTTTTCGGTGCGGCATTTTTTTTCGCGAACGTTGTCACGTTTTTCCGGCTGCATGCGTCTATTATACGACATGTCGGAAAAACAACATCAACAACAACCCGTAAAATCATAAAGAAATGACCTCAACACTTGTCCCTATCTTCATTTGCGTGGTGCTCCCCGTGTCGGTGGTGCTCATCAGCGCGCTCAAGAACATGCACAACGAGAACAAACGCTCCGAGGTGTTGCTCAAGGCCATCGAGGCCAACAACAGCATCGACGCCGACAAGCTGGCACAGGCGCTGGCAAAACCACGCCTGACCCCGCGCGAGCTGCTGAACCTGCGCCTGCTGCGCGGATGCTTGTTCGGCTTCGCGGGCATCTGTCTCATTATTGCCGGACTGATAGGCTTGGCCAACAATGTGCCTTTCGAAGCCGACCAGGTGAGCGTGCCCATTATTTTCGGCGCTCCGTCTCTCGCCGTAGGCCTGAGCTACATCGTCGTGTATTTCGTCACTCGCAAGCAGGTCGACGACAAGAAAGAAGATTGATTCGCCGATGACCCGCGAGCAATTCATAAAGCATGCCGAGGGCTGCCAGAAAGCGCTGCGCCGCTATCTGACAGCTCTTTGCTGCGGCGACTCGCAGCTGGCCGACGACATCGCGCAGGAGACGCTGGTTAAGGCCTATGTGGGGTGCGACGGATTCCGCGATGCGGCCAAGTTCGACGCCTGGATCCACCGCATCGCCTACAACACCTTCATCAGCAGCCGGCGCGCCGCGCGCCATGATGCGTCCGTCGAGGAGGCGCGCCATGTGGTTGCCGACGGCGCGGGGGCCGACCGCACTTTCGACTACGAGGCGCTATACTTCGCGCTCGGGCAGCTGCCCGGCCACGAGCGCAGCGCCATCCTGCTCTACTACATGGAGGGTTATTCTGTGAAAGAGATAGCGGAAATCACCGACTCCCGACAGGAAACGGTGCGGCAGCACCTGTCGCGAGGCCGCGTCCATCTGCGCGGTATGTTGCAAAAGGACACAATTTAGGGAAGCCTCCCCCACTTAAAAATCAAATGATATGGACGACGACAAAGACATAAGAGACCTCTTTGCGGGTTTCGAGCCGGATATGAGCTCCGACAATTTGTTCATGACGCGCCTTCAGGGACGCCTGCACAGTGTGGAACTGCTCAAGGAACAGCAGGCACGCATGGCGCGGCGCAGCCGCCTGGCCGTGGTCGTGGCCGCCGCCACCGGTTTCTTGATGGGCATGCTCTTCTATGCGTTGCTGCCGTGGCTGTGGCGCCGGCTGGCGGGAGCGGAAATCCCGCATGAGGGCCTGCGCGTGGCGCTGTGGATAGCTGTCGGCGGTGTCTCGATGTTTACTGCCATGAACGCCTACGACTTCACGATGGTCATGCACCGTCGCTCGCGATAGCACACATTCGGGATTGCGCGGCGTCGGCGGCTGCGCGGTGTGTTTCGCTTGTTTCACTGTTTCACCCCGAAACAGTGAAACAGATGAAACAAGTGAAACAGCGTTTCAGGGTGAAACAGTGAAACAAGCGAAACGCAATCGGCCGCTCCGGGACGGGGCGGCCGATTGTGTGTGGTGCGGTGTATGGGATTATTTGGAGGCGTCGGCGGCGGGAGCCTTGTAGCGGGCGTTGAGGCCGGCGATCACTTCCTGGGTGATGTCGAGGGCGGGGTTGAAATAGACGCCGCTCTCGCGCAGCAGGATGGCGTCGTAGTGGCGGGTGGCGTTGAAGTCGCGCAGGAAGTTGTCGAGGCTGTCCTGCAGCACTTTCTGGCGTTCGGCCATCTTGGCGCTGATGCTGTTCTGGCGTGCGCCGAGCACGTTGGCGGCTTCGTTCTGCTTCTTGTTGAAGTTGTTGACGTCGGCGTCGAACGACTCCTGGCTGAGGTAGCCGTTGCTGTTGCGCTTCTGCTCTATGGAGCTTCCGAGGCGCTGGAGCTCGCCTTGCTTCTGACGCTCGAGGTTCTGATAGTCGAGCATGAGCTTCTGGCCTTCCTTGCTGATTTCCTGGGCCAGCGTATAGTTGGCGAATACGGTGTCGAGGTTGAGATAGCGGATGCCGCCGCCGGTGGTGGCGTCGTCGGCTGCAGCGGCAGCGGGAGCTGCGGCTGTGGCGTCGGCGTTTTTGTCGGCCTGCGAGCATGCTGTGGCGCCGATTGCGAGGGCGACAGCGAATAAGCGAACTGCGATAGCTAATTTTTTCATTTAGCTGTGGGGTGTTTTATGGTTAAATTTTAATTATCATCGTGGTCAATGCCGGAAGCACATGAAATGCCGCGGCGGCGAAGAGCCGGAGAAGAGTGCACATGGCCCGAAGGAAATCGGCCGCCACGGACGAAGAATATCTTGACACCGAGGAGAAGAACGCACAAGGCGATGATGAGGATACTCAACAGAAACACTTTCATAGGCGATTTCGCGCTTTTGATGTGCAAATATAGGAAAGGAATGTGAAATAATCGTCATATCTAAAATTATTTTTGTAACTTAGAGCGCCGAAAAAGGGCATTTTTAACATTCTTTTCCAAACAGCACTCGCGCTGTTAAGCGTTTTTATCAAATGTAACCAACCAAAAACGTCAACACATATGACAATAAAAGATCTCAAACCCGCAGCTGTTTTCGCCATCTTCGACGAAATCACCCAGGTGCCCCGCCCCTCGAAAAAGGAAGGCAAAATCCGTGAATATCTCCTTGACTTCGCTGCCAAGCACGGTCTGGCTGTAAAGACCGACGCCGTGGGCAACGTGGTGATGAGCGTGCCCGCCACTCCCGGCCACGAGGATGCGCCCACCATCATCATGCAGGCGCACATGGACATGGTGTGCGAGAGCAACGACAAGAACTTCGACTTCGACAATTCGCCTATCAAGACTATAGTGGACGGCGAGTGGCTGCGTGCCGACGGCACCACCCTCGGCGCCGACAACGGCATCGGCATGGCCGCAGCCATGGCCGCTCTGACCGACAAGGACCTCGTGCACGGCCCGCTGGAGGCATTGTTCACCGTCGACGAGGAGACCGGCCTCACCGGCGCCAACAATCTCGGCGAGGGCATGATCTCCGGCACCATGCTGCTTAACCTCGACAGCGAGGACGATGCGGAAATCTTCGTGGGTTGCGCCGGCGGCGTGGACACCACATGCACCTTCCGCTACGAGCGCATGATGGCTCCTACCGACTTCTTCTATTTCAAGGTCGACATCAGCAAGGGCCTCGGCGGCCACAGCGGCGGCGATATCCATCTGGGACGCGCCAACGCCAACCGACTGCTCGCCCGCTTCCTCTACACGCTGCTCAGCCGCAAGCACGAGCTGGCGCTGGCCGAAATCGACGGCGGCAACCTGCGCAACGCCATCCCGCGCGCCGCACATGCCGTTGTGGGCGTGCATGCGGGCTCGAAGGAGCAGGTGCGCGTGGCCTTCAACGAGTTTGTGGCCGAGGTGAAGAATGAGTTCAACGGCATCGAGCCCACGCTCGAGCTTGAACTGTCGAGCGTGGAGCGTCCGGAATTCTGCATCGACTCCGAGACGACCACCCGCCTTGTGGAAGCCCTCTATGCCGCTCCCCACGGCGTCATCAGCATGAGCCGCGACCTCGAGGGCCTCGTGGAGACATCGACCAACCTCGCATCGGTGAAGATGCAGCCCGACAGCACGATTCTGGTGACCACATCGCAGCGCTCCAGCGTGGAGTCGCGCAAGTGGGATATCGCCCGCCGCGTGGAGGCTCTGTTCCGCCTCGCAGGCGCCGAAGTCACCCACGGCGACGGCTATCCCGGCTGGGCTCCCAACATGAACTCGCCCATCATGCACCTGGCCGCCGACGCCTATGAGGAGCTGTACGGCATCCGTCCGGCCATCAAGGCCATCCATGCCGGTCTGGAGTGCGGTCTGTTCCTTGAGAAATATCCTTATCTCGACATGGTGTCGTTCGGCCCGACGCTGCAGGGCGTGCACTCGCCTTCCGAGCGCATGCACATTCCCGCAGTGGAGCGCTTCTGGGGTCAGCTGACCCGCATCATCGAGAAAGTGGCCGAACTTAAAAAATAAGTGGTGCGCACTCTCCTCACGCATCGCTATCTGATAGCCGCGGCCTCCGCGGGTCTGCTGCTGCAGGCCTGCGGAGCTGCACGCGCTTCGGAACCACACTATTTCGAGCCCGACGGCATAGGCCACAACTATGTGGTGGTGGGCGGCGACACGCTCTCGGTGAGCTTTCTGCCCTCGGACGAGAGCCTGCGCCGCGGGCGTCTCTCCGAACGCGACTTCGAGGAGGTGGCGGCGGAGCTTGGTGTGGAGGTGGCGGCCATCAAGGCTGTGACCGATATTGAGGCCGGACGCACCCACGAAGGTTTCTGGAGCGAGGGCAAGCCCTTGATTAATTTCGACCTTGGCGTGTATCGCGCCCGTGCCGCCCGCCGGGGGGTCAACCTCAAGAAGTATGCGGCTTCGCACTCAGTGATTTTCAACCGTCCCAACACAGCACGCTACGGCTCGCAGCAGGCGGCCCAGCAGGCGCGTCTCGACGCTGCCATGAGCATCGACAGCATCTCGGCCATCGAGGGCACGTTCTGGGGCATGTTCCAGATAGGCGGCTTCAACTATGCCCGCTGCGGGACCAAAAGCCATTCCGAATTCGTAAGGCTGATGAGCCGTTCGGAGCGCGACCAGCTGGAGTTGTTCGCCGCGTTCATCCGCAACGCCGGCCTGTTGCCGGCGCTTCAGCGCAAGGACTGGCGTGCCTTTGCCCGGGGCTACAACGGCCCGAGCTATGCCTCCCGCGGCTACCACAATCGTCTTGCTTCGAGCTACGCCAGGCACAAGCAGAAATAAGGAATCATAAAATAAGGAGACGGGAGGCCCTGCGTGGCTTCCCGTTTTTTTCGACGGGTGTCGCCGGAGGGAGTGAACAAAAAGCGGGAGTGTCATGTTGTAGAGTGTATAAGGAAAATATACGCGAGTGAAACAACATGTCTAACTTAATGATTTGCTGTTATGGACAATAAGAACGAAAAGTATGTGTGCGAGGTGTGCGACTGGGTGTATGATCCCGCAGTGGGCGACCCCGACAACGGGATTGCCCCCGGAACATCGTTCGCCGACCTCCCCGACGACTGGGTGTGCCCCGTGTGCGGCGTCGGCAAAGACCAGTTCGCCCCTGTGAAATAGCTGAAAATCGGCGATTAAAAGACAAAAGTGAAATGCCGCACAGAGTGAAAACTCTTGTTTGCAGTTTCGCTTTTGCTTTTTTTGATTATATCCTTGGGTATCAACGGCTGCCGGCCACGAGGAGGGCGAGGCTGCCCAGGAGCACGAGCAGGTCGATGGTCTTTGCGCGCACATGGCTCTCGCGCAGGATGAACACGCCGTAGAGGAAGCTGACAATGACGCTGCCGCGGCGAATCATCGACACCACCGATATCATGGCTCCGGGCAGCGACAGAGAGTAGAAATAGGCTATGTCGGCGCCGGTGAGAAACAGCGAGATGCAGGGGATGCTCCAGCGCCACCGGAAGGGTGATGCCGCGCCGGCCGCCCGGGGCGCGATGCGACGCAACAGCAGAATGGCCGTGCACATGATGATGCACTGGTAGAGCGAATACCAGGCCTGCACCTCAAGCGGGCGATAGAGCCCGAGCAGATACTTGTCGTAGAGGGCGCTGACGGCGCCGAGGGCGGTCGCGCCCACCGACATCCACAGCCATCGCGAGCCACGAAGCGAGAATCCCTCGGCCGCGCCTATGCGCGAGATGAAAAACAGCGAGGCAAAGCCCAGCATGATGCCGCACCACTGCAGCAGGTTGAGGCGCTCGCCGAACACCACCATCGCGCCCACGAGCACGAGCACGGGCCGCGAGGCGTTGACGGGCCCCTGGATGGTGAGGGGCAGGTGCTTGATGGCGAAGTATCCCAAAAGCCACGAACCGAGCACGATGAACGCCTTGAGCACTATGCGTGCATGTCCCGCGAGGGTGTCGCCCAGACCGATGTGGCCGTGGGCGAGGCAGTCGATGAGCACCGGCGACATGAGCAGCGTGCCGAACACCGTGTTGAGCATGAGCACGAGCAGCACGTTGTTCTCCCGCACCGAGAGCTTTTTGAACACATCGTAGAAGCCCAGGCCGAGAGCCGAGCAGATGGCAAAAATAATCCACATAATTGTACTGTTTCGGGTGCAAAATTACAACATTTAACCCTTATAAAGTGGTTTTATATCACAAATATTCCAAAACTGCCAATTTATTATCCCGGCACGACTGATGTGTGTGAATAATTATGAGTAATTTTGCAGCGATTTTGCGTAAGTATATAAAGACCACCGCTCAATCCGACAAAAGAAATATCAAAACATCTCCAATAATAAGTTTTATGAAGGTACAAATGTTCAAGAACCTGAGCCTCGGTCTCGCCGCAGCAGGCGCCGCCCTTGCTCTCGGTTCGTGCGGCGGCAAGCAGCAGGCTCCCGCCCAGCAGGCTCCTCAGGTTGCAGTGATGACCGTAGAGACCGGCACGAGCGACCTCAGCTCGTCCTATCCTGCAATCATCAAAGGTAAGACAGACATCGACATCCGTCCGCAGGTGACGGGATTCATCACCAAGGTTCATGTAGACGAAGGCCAGAGAGTGCACAAAGGACAGACCCTGTTCACACTCGATCAGGTGCAGTTCCAGGCTGCCGTAGAGCAGGCCGAGGCTTCGCTCAACTCGGCAAAGACCGCAGTGAACACCGCGGCCATCACCGAGAAGAACAAGCGCATGCTCTTTGACAAGAATATAATCAGCGAGACAGAGTGGCAGCTCGCCGCCAACCAGCTCGCGCAGGCCAAGGCCGCAGAGGCCCAGGCTCAGGCTGCTCTCACCAACGCCCGCAAGAATCTCGCCTACACTGTGGTGACGGCTCCGAGCGACGGCGTTGTGGGCTCCATCCCCAACCGCGAAGGCTCGCTGGCATCGCCCTCGTCGGCCGTGCCTCTGACCACCGTCAGCGACAACTCGCAGATTTACGCCTACTTCTCGCTCAATGAGAAAGACCTGCTCGACCTCACCGACGGCGGCAAGTTCAGCATCGACTCGCGCATCGGCCAGATGCCCGCAGTGAAGCTGCAGCTTGCCGACGGCTCCATCTATCCAGTGGAGGGCAAGGTGAGCACCGTCAGCGGTGTCATCAACAACAGCACCGGCGCCGCCAGCGTGCGTGCTCTTTTCGACAACCCCAGCGGCATGCTGCGCAGCGGCAACACCGGCAATGTGGTGATTCCCCAGCACAACGACAGCGTGATTATCATCCCGCAGAAGGCCTCGTTTGAAATCCAGGGTCTGCGCTACGTTTATGTGCTCAACGACAGCAACATCACCCAGACACGTCCCGTGCAGGTGCTCGACATCAGCAACGGCAAGGATTTCGTAGTGCTCAGCGGTCTGACTCCCGGCGAGCGCATCGTCACCGAGGGTGTCGGCACGGTGGTGCGCGACGGCATTCCCGTGCAGCCCAAGACGGCTGAGGCCGCAGCAGCTGCAGGCCGGCAGTAATACAACTCCAATAATCAGATTTCGCATACAATGAAATTAGATACGTTTATTAACCGACCCGTGCTGTCGACGGTGATTTCTATCTTCATCGTCCTGCTCGGTCTCATCGGCCTGGCTGCGCTACCCATCACGCAGTTCCCGGACATAGCTCCGCCCACCATCTCGGTGACGACCACCTACACCGGTGCCAACGCACAGGCCGTGCTCAACTCCGTGATTGCTCCCCTTGAGGAATCCATCAACGGCGCCGAGGGCATGACCTATATGGAATCAACTGCCACGAACACAGGCTCGGCCACCATCAATGTGTATTTCCGCCAGGGTTTCAACCCCGACATGGCGGCCGTCGACGTGCAGAACCGTGTGGCCAAAGCCGCCAACCTGCTACCTGCCGAGGTGAACCAGGTGGGCGTGCTGACGCAGAAGCGTCAGACATCGATGCTCGTGGGTGTGTCGCTGGTGGACCCGACGGACACCTACGACTCCGAGTTCCTTGATAACTATATGAAAATCAACATCATCCCCGAGCTGCAGCGTGTCAGCGGCGTGGGTGATGTGATGAGCTTCGGCGCCGACTACTCGATGCGCATATGGCTGAAGCCGGATGTGATGGCGCAGTACAACCTCATGCCTTCCGACGTGAGCGCCGCCCTGGCCGAACAGAACGTGGAGGCCGCTCCCGGCGCTTTCGGCGAGCAGGGCGACCAGAGTTTCCAGTACACCATGCGTTACCGCGGCCGCAAAGTGACGGCCGAAGAGTTCGGCGACATTGTGGTGCGCGCCTCCGGCAACGGCGAGGTGCTGCGCCTCAAGGATGTGGCAGACATTGAGCTGGGCCGTGTGACCTACGGCTTCGCCAACAAAGCCAACGGCCACCCCGCCACGATGGCCATCGTGTTCCAGAGCCCCGGCTCCAACGCCACGCAGATCATCGAGGACTGTCTCACCGTGGTGGACAAGATGAAACAGGACCTGCCCAAGGGCCTGGAAATAGAGGTGCCGATGAACAACAACGAGTTCCTCTACGCCTCCATCAACAATGTGATCCACACGCTCATCGAGGCCTTCGTGCTCGTGTTCGTCGTGGTGTACATCTTCCTGCAGGACTTCCGCAGCACCATCATCCCGTCCATTGCGATTCCCGTGGCCCTTATCGGTACGTTCTTCGTACTCAATCTGATAGGTTTCTCGCTTAACCTCATCACACTTTCGGCTCTCGTGCTGGCCATCGCGATTGTGGTCGACGATGCCATTGTGGTGGTGGAGGCCGTGCACGCCAAGCTCGACCAGGGCTACAAGAGCGCCCGCCGCGCCTCCATCGACGCCATGAACGAAATCGCCGGCGCGCTTATCTCCATCACTCTTGTGATGATGCTTGTGTTCATCCCCGTGTCGTTCATGCCCGGCACCAGCGGTGTGTTCTACCAGCAGTTCGGCATCACTATGGCCATCGCCATCGGCTTCTCCGCCGTGAACGCCCTCACGCTGTCGCCGGCGCTGTGTGCCGTGTTCCTCAAGCCGCACAACAGCGACAAGACCCTGAAGGAGCGCGTGGGCGAGGCTGTGGGCGAAGCTGCCGCCACAATGGGCCGCAACTACCGCCGCCGTTTCACGCTGAACATCCATCCGCTCATCACCTCCATCTTTGTGGTGGCCACCATCCTGCTCATGATTTTCGGCGCGTTCTCGACGGAGCATCCTCTGATGCTCGCCATCGCCGTGTTCTGCGCCATCGTGGCACTGATGGGCATCTTCAGCCCGCGCTTCCACGCCGGTTTCGAAAAGGGCTACGGCGCTCTGCTCGACAAGTACCGCTCGATGGTGAAATTCGTGTGCGCACACAAAATCACCGCCTTCGCGAGCGTAGTCGTCAGCGTGGTCGTGCTCGTGTGGCTCATGAGCATCACTCCGACGGCCATGGTGCCTAACGAGGACACCGGCACAGTGTTCGTAATGGTCGACATGCCTGCCGGCACATCGCAGGAGCGCACCATCGAGGTGCTCGAGCAGGTGGACAGCATCATGGCAGGCATCCCCGCCATCCAGAACCGCGAGATGATTGCCGGCTACAGCTTCCTGGCCGGTCAGGGTCCCACCTACGGCACATTCATCGTCAAGCTCCGCAACTGGAGCGAGCGCAGCAGTGCCGAGAGCTCCGATGCAATCATCGGTCAGCTCTACGCCATGACGGGCCAGGCCATCAAGGACGGCCGTGTCATGATATTCGCTCCGCCCATGATCACCGGCTACTCCGTGACCAATGGTTTTGAAATGAAGATGCAGGACAAGACCGGCGGCGACGTCAACCAGTTCTTCAGCATCGTGCAGGGCTTCCTTGCTCAGCTGAACGCTCAGCCTGAAATCCAGGTGGCCTACACGACGTTCAACCCGACGTTCCCGCAGTACATGATCGATATTGACGCCGCCAAGTGCAAGACGGCCGGCATCAGCCCCTCGACCATTCTGAGCACGCTCCAGGGCTACTATGGCGGTATGTATGTGTCGAACTTCAACCGTTTCGGCAAAATCTACCGTGTGATGATGCAGGCCTCGCCGGAGGCCCGTGTCAGCCCCGAGACGCTCAACCGCATCAAGGTGCGCAGCGGCGCGGAGATGGCGCCCATAGCCAATTTCGTGGAGATGACCCGCATCTACGGCCCCGACCTGCTGAACCGTTTCAACATGTTCACGAGCATCTCGGTGTCGGGTCAGCCCAATCCCGGCTACTCGTCGGGCGACGCCATCGCCGCCATCGAGCGCGTGGCCGCCGAGACGCTGCCGCAGGGCTACGGCTACGAGTACGCCGGCATGACGCGCGAAGAAGCCGGTTCGTCGGGCGGCAGCGCCACGGCCACCATCTTCGGTCTCTGTCTGCTGTTTGTCTACCTGCTGCTTTCGGCGCAGTACGAGAGCTACTTCCTGCCTTTCGCCGTTATCTTCTCGATTCCCTTCGGCCTCATGGGCGCATTCATATTTGCCGACATTTTCGACATTTCCAACAACATCTACCTGCAGATTGCTCTCATCATGCTCATAGGTCTGTTGGCCAAGAACGCGATTCTCATTGTTGAGTTCGCGCTCGAACGCCGCCACACGGGCATGAGCGTGCTCAACGCCGCCATCGCCGGCGCCGCAGCCCGTCTGCGACCCATTCTGATGACGTCGCTGGCCATGGTGATCGGTCTTCTGCCCATGATGTTCTCGTCGGGTGTGGGCGCCAACGGCAACCGTGCCCTCGGCACAGGCTCCGTAGGCGGCATGCTCATCGGCATGGTGCTCCAGGTGCTTGTGGTTCCCGCCCTCTTCGTGGTGTTCCAGAAAATCCAGGAGAAGGTGAAGCCCATTCAGTGGCACACCGAGGAACCCGGCGGCAACATCGAGAACGAAATCGAACAATACGCACGATAAATCCAATAGCTGCGGGGGCCATTACGGCCCTCGCAGCACAACACCGACATATCCATGCACAAGACAATAAGAATAGCCGCCGCCGTCGCCATAGCCGTCGCATTTTCCGGCTGCGGCATCTACAAGAAGTACGAGACGCCACGCGACACGGCCATCACCAAGGCCTACGCCGAGGCCCGCGAGCAGGCTCCGGACAGCGCGTCGTTCGGCAACTATCTGTGGGAAAACGTGTTTACTGACCCCATTCTGGCCGACTACATCAACCGCGCGCTCGAGAACAACACCAGCCTGCGCAACTCGATGCTTAACGTCGACATTGCCCGCGCGCAGCTCAAGGGCGCCCGTCTGAGCTATCTGCCCTCGCTGGCTCTCGCGCCCAACGGCGCCGGCGCAAGCTATGCCGGCAGCGATATCAACTGGACCTATCAGCTTCCCGCGCAGCTGAGCTGGGAAATCGACATCTTCGGCAAGATTCTCAACAGCAAGCGCGGCGCCAAGCAGGGCCTCTACCTGAGTGAGGCCTATGCCCGAGCAGCACGCTCGCAGATAATCGCCGCAGTGGCCAACACCTACTACGGCCTCTCCGCCACCCGCGCTCAGCTTGACCTTGCGCGTCGCACAGCCGCCGTGTGGAAGCAGACGGTGAGCACAATGGAGGACTTCAAGACCGTGGGCAACGTGACCGAGGCTGCCGTCGTGCAGAGCCGCGCACAGTACTACGGCATCCTGGCCACCATCACCGACCTCGAGCAAGCCTCCGACAAGCTCAACAACACGCTGGCGCTGCTGCTCAACGACATGCCCGGCACGGACTACGCCACCGCTGCCGACGTAGACCTCCAGGTGGGTTTTGATCCCATCGAGGGTATTCCCATGAACCAGCTTGCATGGCGCCCCGACGTCGAGGCCGCCGAGCACAATCTGGCCGTGGCCTACTACACCACGTCGTCGGCCCGCGCGGCCTTCTATCCCAGCCTCACCATCAGCGCCACCGGCGGCTTCACCAATCTGCTCGGCAGCTTCGTGAAGAATCCCGGCGACTGGTTCTACCAGCTGGCCGGCTCGCTCGTGGCTCCCATCTTCTCGCGAGGCCAGAACATCGCGCGCCTCGAAGCTGCCAAGGCCCAGCAGAAGCAGGCTATGAACAACTTTGAGTACAGCCTGATGAATGCTGCCGCCGAGGTGAGCGACGCCCTTGTGGTGTACGCCAAGAGCGCCGAGAAGGAACAATATCTGGCCGAGCAGGTGGACAACCTCTCGAAGGCTTCGGAGTACTCCATGGACCTGCTGCGCTACAACCAGCCCGGCACCACCTACCTCGACGTGCTCACCGCACAAAGCAATCTGCTGCAGACGCAGATGAACGCCATCAGCAGCCGTCTGGCGCAGGCCCAGGCCGTCGTAAACCTCTACCAGGCTCTCGGCGGCGGACGATAGAATCTAATACAGGATTACTATGATAAGCAAACTTGCACACGTCGACCCCTCGGCCAAGATAGCCGACGGCGTCACCATCCACGCTTTCGCCTACATCGACAAGAACGTCGAGATAGGCCCCGGCTGTGAAATCATGCCTTACGCGAGCATCATCCGCGGCACCCGCATGGGCTCCAACAACAAGGTGTATCAAGGCGCTATCGTGGGCGCCGACCCGCAGGACTTCCGCTGGAAAGGCGAGGAGACCTACTGCTACATCGGCGACAACAACGTCATCCGCGAGCAGGTCATCATCAACCGCGGCATCACCTCGGAAGGCGGCACGCGTATCGGCGACGACTGCTTCATCATGGCGGAGAGCCATGTGGGCCACGACACCCACATCAAGGGGCGCTGCGTGCTCGGCAACGGCGTCACCGTGGCCGGCGATGCCGAAATAGGCGAGTGTGTGATTCTCTCGAGCAACGCCATCGTGCACGAGCGCTGCCGTGTGGGCCGCTATGCCCTCGTAAAGGGCGGCTGCCGCATCGGTTCCAACGTGCCGCCGTACGTGATTATCGCCCACAACCCGGCGTCGTACTATGGCGTCAATGCCTATGTAATGCGCCGCGACAGCCGTTTCAGCGAGCAGCTTGTGGACGATGCCGCGAAGGCCTACCGCCACATCTACCAGTGCGGCACGTCGGTGTACAACGCGCTCAAGCGCATCGAGGCCGACATTGATCCCTCCGAGCTGCGCGACGACATCCTGAACTTTATCCGCGAGAACAACATGCGCATTGTGGGCGACACCCACAACGAGTATTGACAGTTCGCGCACATTGCAATAAGAAAGGCGCCTTCCGCAGCTGAAGTGACCCCAAAAAGTTGGACGGTTAAACATTAACCAGTTATAGAAAGAGTT
>CAMWNB010000002.1 GCA_947175495.1 uncultured Porphyromonadaceae bacterium
TGCGGATTTTTCAGCGCGACATGGCGCCACGGGGCGGCGGGGCCCACGTGTTGCCGGGCCTCGACAAACACCGGCTGGCCCAAGTGGCGGGGGCGGGCGGGCCAGCAGCCGAGCGCGCGATGAGCTATGGCGAAGAGGTGGAAACTGCACCTGCGGTTGCAGCCCCGGCTCCCGCACCATCACGCCGCACACGCAAGCGTCGTGTCAAGGAGGAGGTGGTGGAGCAGGTCGCGCCCAAGATTACGGATGCCGACCTGATGGATGTAGAAGCCGGTTTTGCCGACCACGACTGGTTCGGGGCTCCCGAACCGGATGAATTGTCGGTTCAGCCGACGGAGCCGGCTAACGATGATTTCGGCTACCACGCACCCGAACCCAAGCCGAGACCTTACGATGACGGCATGCAGATGAGCCTTTTCGATTAGACCCCGTTCCCCAATATTTGTTAACGCCGGAGAGATGCGATGATAAAGTAACTTTTGTATCATCGCACAATTAATTGCGCTCTGAATCAGTTATAAGGTTTTAACCGCTTCGTATAGTTCTGCCTAAACCCTAATTCATCACGACAACATATATTCTCTGTTCTCCGTGGCATAAATTACCATCGCCCCGGCGTTAACAAATATTGGGGAACGGGGTCTTAGCGGCGGTCTATATCGTTTTCAGCATGGCAATTTTTCCCCACTGGTCCTCGTAGGTGAGGCCGCGGGACGCATAGCTTGAAAGTTTGAAGCCGGTTTTAGGACTGACAGAGAGATTACCCGGCCTGACGATTGCGGATGCCATGTCGACGGTGTCGAGAATGTCGGATATCCGTTCGGACAGGGGGCTGTGGGCATCTGTGAGGCCAAGCACAACTTTCTTTCCATCCGGGATGTGGCGCAGTATTTCAATCTGGTAGTCGTTGCCTATGTTGAAGGGCATGAAAAATTTGCCGACATTTACTCGTGAAAGGACTTTCGGCATTATGTTGTCGGGATATTCCAGAAACTCCCATTCCGGCACAATGGTGTCGCCTCCCGAGAGGTACAGCGAGAGTTCCATGTCGGACGGAAGGCCGGATATAGAGTTGTTGAAGAGACTTATCAGCCGGTCGTGAAGGCTGATTAAATCCACGCCTCCCTGCAGCAGCCGTTTGGTGTAATTGTCGTCGCACAGGAGGCCGCATGAGGTGTCGTCGATTTGAATGTGCCGGCAGCCGATTTTGTAAAAATGGCGGATGGTTTTGTTGTAGGCCTCGGCAATGTCGTCGATGAGCTGATGCGGGACCGGATAGGTCTGTTCCAGTCGCCCGTCGTTCAAAGCGAGTATCTCAAGATAGAGATTTGCGGGCGAGGGGAGTGTCTGGCGGCAGCTGATGCTTTCATCGGCCGTATTGCGCAAGAATGTAAAATCTTCGAAGAACGGGTGGGTCGGATTGTAGGCGATGCGTCCTGTAAATTGCATGAGGTCGGTGAAAGGGTCGACAGGTTGATAGAGGTGGCCGCTTTCTACCCTTTCGCGCTGTATGCCTTCAAGGCCGAACCAGAAGTCCTTATCCCAGTAGGTACGCCGAAATTCGCCGGATGTCACTTCGCTGAGTCCTGCTTCAATCTGCCTGGCTACGAGTAGCGTGATTGCTTCGTCCTCTGTTTTGCGGAGTTGTTGAATGTCGATTGCGCCTGCCAAGTATTGATTGCGCGCTTCTACCAGGCTTTCGGGCAGAAGGAAGCTGCCCACGATGTCGTGTTTCATAATAATGATGCGTTTTTCCACCGGATGTAGTCCATATAATGTGATACACGAGGAAAGTTGTTGAGGTGGAGAAGACAGAGTGGGGTGCTACATGTTTGCGCTTGCTCCTTGTGCGGAAGGTGCAGACGCTGCGCCAGAGAGTCGGATATGGCTGAATTCGATATGTCCATCTCAAAATCTAATCCACGAGATTTATGAAATTTAGTCGCATGGCAGGTCTCCTGACTTGTTCCCTCTTCCGGACGGTCTTCCCGACAACCGAAGCTGTCAGTGACACTGTGCTGTGTCCGGCGGGTTGGATGGAACATACAGTAGCGGGTCTGTTCAGGCCTTTCACCTGATTCCCTTTTAATCGCTTTTTGCTATAAAGCATCCGGCGAACCAATGCGCGGCAAAGTTACAAATAAATGTTGTATTGACAAAATCAGAGTGTGGAGGCCGGAGGGGCGTTACAGCCCGGACGTGGCATCCCGCTGCTCCTGGCCGGGTTCTACTTCTGCGGTTGCGGATGCTTCTTCCACATCGCTTTCTGCCGGGGACACCGTTTCTGCCGTGTCCGCAGCTTCCGCAGCAATCTGTTCTTCACTCTCGGCTTCTGTCGGAGCCTCCTTGACGGGTGTTCCGGCTGGCTGGGCGGGCATCGGCTGAATGGCTGCTTTGGGCTTGGTGGGTTCCTCGGGCTTGGGGCGCGGGGCTGCAGCCATTATCTGTTCCATCTCGTCGGGGACGACGAAGATGTCGAAGCGGTCGCGGGGACGGATGCTCTCGAACCATTTGAATTTCGGAAGGAAAAAAAGGCTCTTTTTGGCCAAAAACAGTGGTGTGACAGTGCCGGAGGTCTCGGGCCACATGTGAATGCGCTCTACGGCCTGGCCTTTGAAGTCGGCGGCAAGGAAGCTGCTTTCGGCGTTCACTATCTTGTTGATGGTGGAGTCCTGTTCTTCGGGATACATTATTATTTCCACGTTGCCGTTGATGTCGAGATGGCGCATTTCGCCGTTCTCGAAGAACGCAATCATTTCTTTACCGCTGATCTGGTTGTAGTGCACGTCTTCTATGAGATCGGCAGAGAATCCGTTCTGCGGCAGGTGGGCACGGTCGACGGTGGAATCGTTCATGTGCAGCGCTATAATGTCGCCGAATATCTGGCGGTTCTCGCTCCACACAACCGGGTTGACGTACATGCGCAACATAGAGTCGCGCTGCGTGAAGCGGATTGAGTCGGCAACGCCTTGCATGTCGGTGCGCCAGAACCGTACGCGCGGATAGACCACGGCCACATGGCTGGTGTCGGCACGCGTGTATGCCGGCGTGTGCGCCACGGTGTCCTCCGGCACTTCAGTGTGGCGGATGTCGCGCATGCTCTCGATGTAGCGGCCGTGCATGTAGAGCGTGTCGCCTTGATTGTATTGTCGCAGCTCGGCGTGGCCTGTGATGAATGCGCTGTCGGCGAGCTGGTCGTAGTAGCCGTAGTCGCCGAGCACTATCGAGCAGTTGGCCGTGTCGGTGAGTTCTACCGATCCGAAGCCCTCGCCGTAACCGGCTTGTTTGTCGTAAAAAATTGTGTCGGCTGTGAGCTGCTGGCCGCCTTCGGCTCCTACGACGGTGGAGCGGTCGTAGAGGCGGCTGACGTTGGTTTCGGTGTTGTATTCGCCTTCGCGGGTGTAGATTGTAGCGCGCGCGTTTACCACCCGACTTGGGGAATAAAGTTCGGCGACGTGTGTGTTGGTGTTGTAGTAGAGCGTGTCGGTGTAGATGTCGAGTGTGTCGTTCTCGGAGCGCGAGTTCAAGTGCACTCGGCCGTAGAAATTCGCCTCTTTTGTGGAAGGCATGTACTCACCTTCTATGCTGCGCAGGCGGTTGTGGCTGTCGGTGAGTTCGCCTCCGGCTGCGTAGTAGCCTATGTCGGCGCGCAGGTTGTAGGTGAATTCCGGGGTTTCGAGCATTACGTCGCGGTTGATGAGGCGCACCTGCTTGCCGGCGTCGGAATAGAGGTAGGCTACTTCGGTGGCGCCGTCGTAGTTCAGCTCGTCGGCGTAGACGAAGAGCGTGTCGCCCTGTTCCATGCTCACGTTGCCGAACGCATCCATCGACTCTGTGTCGGGGTAGAAGTGGGCGCTGTCGCAGCGCATGTACATGGGGCCTTTGGTGAAAAGCACCTGTCCTTTGACCACCATGTATTCGTCGTTCTGCGACTTGCGCAGCACGTCGGCTCGTTCGAGAAACACTTTGTTGCCTGCCGTGCGATCGGCCGATGGAATCTGCGGGGCAATCACCGGCGGATGACCGCCGGCCGGCGGAGCGGCCGGCACGCCGAGGCTTACGGCTGCGATGATTGCCAACGCAGCCAACGGGCCGCTGTGGGAGGCATGCTTGCTCATTATTTATTTAGACTTGATCCATCCTTTGTGGCGGAAATCGCAGCCACGCCATCCGTCTTCAATGCGGACGTAGGTGTCGGCGATTTTCTTCTCAAGCCACTTGTCGATAATGGCCTGCTTGGTCGACTCCTCGTACATGCCTTTGAGCAGCTGATAGTCGTCGCCCAGGTTGGCCTGATGGGCGTCTATGCGGTTTGTGAGCTTTACAATGGCCACAATTTCGCGGCTGCTCCTGGTGTCTTTCATTACGAAAGGTTTCGAGACTTCGCCGGGCTGCAGTTCTGCCACTACGCGTGCCACTTCCTGCGGCAACTGCGACATCTGGAATTGCGTGGTGCCTGTCTCCTGGTTCATCATCACGCCGTTGCTGTAGCGCGTGTCTTTGTCCTGCGAGATGTAGCGTGCGGCGGTGGCGAAGTCAAATTCGTTGCGGTCCACGATGTCGGTGCGCACGCTGTCGAGGCGGGCGATGGCCTTGTTGAGGTCCTCGTCGCTCACTTTGGGACGCAGCAGGATGTGTCGGCAGTTGATGCGGTCGCCGCGTTTTTCTATGAGCTGGATGATGTGGAAGCCGAATTCGGTCTCCACTATTTTCGATACTTTCTTTGGGTCGTTGAGGTTGAACGCTACGGCAGCGAACTCGGGCACAAGCGTGCCGCGGCCCACGAATCCGAGTTCACCTCCACGCACGCCTTCGGGGGCTTCGCTGTAGAGGATGGCAAGGGTGGAGAAGTCGCTTTCTCCACGGTTGACGCGGTCGGTGTAGTCGCGCAGGCGCGCTTTCACATTCTCAATTTCTTCGCGGGGCACGGGCGGGTTGATGGTGACAATCTGCACCTCGACCTGCAGGGGCACGAACGGAATGCTGTCCTGCGGCAGGGTGTTGAAATAGCGGCGCACGTCGCTTGGGGTGACTTTCACGTTTTTGGTGAGCGACTGTTTCACTTGCTGCACGCGGTAGCGGTTGGTCATGTTGGTGGCGTAATATTCGCGTATCTCGGCAAAAGGCTTGCGGAAGTATTGCTCGACCTTTTCGCGCGAACCGAGGTTGCTGACGAGGAAGTTCATCTGCGCGTCAACTTGCTGCTGTACCATGCTTTCCGCCACCTCCACGGTGTCGATGTCGGCCTGGTGCAGAAACAGACGTTCGATGGCGATGTCCTCGGGGATTACGCAATAGGGGTCGCCGTCGATGGGCTGGCGGTCCTGCTGCAGTTCCTGGTAGGTGCGTTCGATGTCCGACTTGTAGATGGGGTCGTCGCCGATGACCCACGCCACCTCTTCGGCAATATTGTTCTGGGCTGCTGCATAGAGCGCTGCTGCGCCGGCTGCTGCGATGCATAATGCTATGTGTTTCGGCTTCATATGTTGCTTGGTTGCGCGCGCGGCGCTGTTTCGTTGTGATATATCGTTGCAAAGATACGCAAATTTTGGCATCTTGCCCGCTAATTTATATTTTTTAATCCTTTACAAGATGGGCGCTGAATTCCCATAGGGCATAGATGGGCAGGAACACGGCAAAGAGTGTGAACGGGTCGCCGGTGGGAGTGATGAGGGCGGCCACCACAAGCAAAGCCACAATCGCGTGGCGGCGGTAGCGGCGGAAAAAGGAGCGGCGAAGCAGGCCTATGGTGCCGAGAAGCCAAGCGAGCAGAGGCAGCTCAAACACGGCTCCCATCAGCAGCACGATGGTGAAGAAATTGTCCATGTAGCTGTCGAGCGACACCACCGGGGTGATGTAGTTGCTAAGGCTGTAGGTGGCCAGAAACCGCAGCGCGACGGGAAATACGAAGGCATAGCCCACGGCAGCGCCGAGATAGAACATGACATTGCCCAGCAGGAATGCGCGCCTCATGCCGCGCTTCTCGTGCTCGTAAAGCGCCGGTGCCACAAAGCTCCACAGCAGATAGATAATGACCGGAAACGCTACTACGAATGCCGTCCAGCAGGCGGCCGACATGTGGGTGAAGAACTGGCTTGCAAGCTCTATGCTCACAAGCTCGATGTGCATGGGCACGGCGGCGTCAGTGGCGCCGGCGCGGTCGAGCACGCCGTAGAGCCAGAACTCCGGCGAGCATGGTGCGAGAATAACGTTGTCGAACACCCACGGCATGACGGCAAAGGCCGCGACGGCACACACAATCATTACCACGGCGATGCGTACGAGCACGCCGCGGAGATCGTCAAGATGGTCCCAGAATGTCATTTCGCCGCTCACGGCCTATTTGCTCTCTTCGTCTTTCTTTTCGGAACCGGCTTCGTCGATGGGCTTGTTGATTTCGCGTTTGGCTTCCTCCATGCCCTGCTTGAAGCTGTGCACGCCCTTGCCGAGGCCGCGCATGAGCTCGGGAATCTTCTTGCCGCCGAACAGCAGCAACACTACCAATGCTATTATAATCCATTCCCAACCACGCAGGTTTCCGAGGAAAAGAGGCACTATACTTGCTGTCATATCTGTGATTTTTGCTGTAAAGTTACTCACTTTTCGCGAAAAACCCCTAACTTTGCACCCTAAATACAACCAATTAATTAAATTTCACATGAAAGCTTACGTTTTTCCGGGCCAGGGTGCTCAGTTCGTAGGCATGGGCAAGGACCTCTACGACAACAACGCCCAGGCACACGAGCTCTTTGAGCAGGCCAACGATATTCTCGGTTTTCGCATCACCGACCTTATGCACGCAGGTACCGACGAGGATCTGCGCCAGACCAAGGTGACGCAGCCTGCAATCTTCATCCATTCCGTGCTGCTGGCCAAAAGTCTTGGCGACGATTTCAAGCCCGACATGGTGGCCGGCCACTCGCTCGGCGAGTTCTCCGCTCTCGTGGCTGCCGGAGCCATGAGTTTTGCCGATGGTCTGAAGCTTGTGTCGGCCCGTGCGCAGGCCATGCAGCGTGCATGCGAGCTCAAGCCCAGCACCATGGCTGCCGTGCTCGCTCTTCCCGACGAGACAGTTGAGAGCATCTGCGCGGAAGTTCCCGGTGTAGTGGTGTGCGCCAACTACAACTGCCCCGGTCAGCTCGTGATCTCGGGCGAAATAGAGGCTATCGATGCTGCTTGCGAGCGTCTGCTTGCCGCCGGCGCAAAGCGTGCGCTGAAGCTCAAGGTGGGCGGTGCTTTCCACTCGCCCTGCATGGAGCCTGCGCGTGCAGAACTCGCCGAGGCTATCGCTGCCACTGAAATCCACACTCCCGTGTGCCCCGTGTTCCAGAACGTCGACGCTCTGCCTCATACCGACCCCGCAGAAATCAAGGCCAACCTCATCGCTCAGCTCACCGCTCCCGTGCGCTGGACGCAGACCGTGCGCAATATGATTGCCGCCGGTGCCACAGAGTTCGTGGAACTTGGTCCCGGCAAGGTGCTCCAGGGCCTCGTTGCCAAAATCGACCGCAACGTCGCTGTCAGCGGCATGCAGTAATCCTGCACGGGTACTGATACTGACGACGCCACCGGGAGAAGCTTCGGCTTCGCCCGGTGGCGTTGTCTTAGACCCCGTTCCCCAATATTTGTTAACGCCGGGGTCTTATAATTCAAGGCGCGATTTTTCGGAATTGCCGGCTCCGGTTCCACGGTAGCGGTCGCGAGAGGTGTTGAAGCGGTATTGCATGGTAAGCATGAACGAGCGGCCGGGAAAGTAGTCTTTCTGAACGATTCGCACAGCATCATTGTACATCATGGCGTCTCTCTGAGAGGAGTTGAACAGGTCCTTGGCCTCAAACGTAATGCTGAACGCATTGTTGAAAAAACCTTTGTAGACTTTTGCGTCGACATGCCATGGCGTATTCGTCAGCTTCATGTTGTTGTCCCAATGATGTGTCATAAACTGAGCATCCACATTCATCCAGATGTCAAATGGCAGATGAATGGCGTTCTGCCATTGAAGCAGAAAACCCGGAGTGGTCATTCTCATCGGACTGCCGTCGACGGGGAGAGTGAGCCACTGCTTCATTAGGCCGGCATTCAGGCGCGGCTGCCATGCGCCCACCTTGAATTGGCCACCAGCAAATGCCTGGAAATAGTGGCGGTGGTCGAGGTTGGCGGTTCTGATAATAGTTGCTTCTCCATCGGCTCCGTACGGTTCGGTGGTGTGGTACACGCCATCCTTGAAATATGTGTACGACAACTGTACGAAGAACTGCCGCCATTGCGCCATGTATTCCACCGTCTGCATTTTCGTGGGTTTCAGATATGGATTTCCGGTTTCGTAAGTGAGGCGGTTGATATAGCTGACGGCTCCGTCAAGCTGTCCGTAGCCGGGACGCACGGTTTTGCCGGAATAGTTCAGTCCCATGCGGATTGGGCCGACCGGTGCGGCCACATTCAGCGACGGGAAGATATTGTTGTAGGTTTTGCTTTGGCTGCCGCGCAGTAGTCCGGATTCGTAATAGTCGAATTTCACATGTTCGTAGCGCAGTCCGGCTACGATGCTGAAAGGGCCGAACTGTTGTGCTATCTCCGCAAACGCGGCGATGTTGGTTTCGTTCACTCTGTTGTCGGCGTCAGGTACTTCAGGGATGTTGGCTGTGAAAATGTCGGTGGTGCGCGTGTCGGTGTATTCCTCGCCCATCTCTATCTGCCCGTGCCCCAAAGGATGACATATGATCAGTTTCTCGGCGAACATGCGGTTGTGGTTGACAGAGAGTGTGCTGACTGTGCGGTCTTCGCCCATTTCGCAGAGCTCGTGGCTGAAGGCGCGCTCCTTGTTTTTATACCATATATAGTCGGCGTTGAAATCAATAGAGAACTTCCCGACTGAACCGTAATAATACAGATTGGCGTAATGCCGGGGCTGAGCCGTCGATTCATTGTTGACATCGGAATTGTAGCGGTCAATTAAAATGCCATCCTGCCACACTTCGCTTGGAATCGTCCCGACGAGAGAGTGTAGGTTCCGGCTGTTTTGATAATAGGCTCCGATGCTGTGCCTGTCGTCAATCATGTATGAGAATCCGATTTTTCCTGTCATGTCGTTGTAGGACTGCTTGCCTGACGTGCGGAACGTCTGGTCGTATGTGCCGGAAGATGTTGTGGTTGTCATGTCGTTCGTGCGGTCGATGCGGTTGTTGCCATGCCACCATCCGTAGTTGGCGAACAGTTCGAGACCACGGGTGCGGTACTTCAAGTCGACCGAGTTGCCTGTGCGGAAATAGTGGAGGAAGCCGTTGTCGGAGCGGAGGGTGCCACTGATGCCGTCGCCTTTGGGCGGTTTTGTGCGAATCAAAATTACGGACTTTACATCTGCAGCGTAAGCCGCCCCGGGATTCGTTATTACCGATACGTTTTTAATGTCCTGTGAATTGAGTTGCGCGAGTTCTTGAAGATCGTTGACTTTTCGTCCGTTGATGCGGATTTCGGGTGTTCCTTTGCCGAAGACTTCAAGCGAGCCTCCGTTGTCGACGACCATCGGCACTCGCATGAGCACATCGTTGGCTGTCCCGGCGATGGCGAGCGGGCTATTCTCAACGTTGGTGACAAGCGCGTTGCCTTTCAGAGTAGTGGTCGGACGCGTGGCGCGGACTACCACCTCGCCGAGTTCCACAGAGGACGGGGTGAGTCTTATCGTGCCCATGTTGCCCGACGGCGGCACTGAAAGCTCGGAACTTTCGTAGCCGACAAAGGAAACTTTTGCGATAAGGCTGGCCGATGTGTCAGTGGAAATGGAGAACGCGCCGGCTTGGTCGGTCACTGTGCCCGTGATATAGGTTGAGTCGTGATACAGCACTACATTGACGTAGTCGAGCGGGGTGTCGTTTTCTCCGACTACTTTTCCGGAAATCTCTCTGCCATGGATTGCAGTCGCGGCCATAAATGCCATTAGAAATGTAAGGATTGTTGTTTTCATTTTACATCAGAATTTAATGTTTTTCTGATGCAAAATTAGGTCTGAAAGGATTTTAACTCCAAATGTAAAAGTCTTAATGCGGGATGCGCAACCGGCTGAATATCAGCGGTTGCATGTTTTGAAAATCTTAATGCTGCGGTGCGGTGTCTAAATGGTCTCTTATCCTCGGGACGGGTTCTTCAAGAATCCGATGATGTCTTCTTTCCCGGGCACTCCGAGTTTCTTCCTTATCGAGGATTTTCTGACATAGATAGTGGAAGTGGTCTGTCCTGTGATCACGCTGATTTCCTTTGTCGAGAAGCCAGCTACCATCAACACTATTATCTGGACCTCTTTCGGGTTTAAAAGTTCGCCATGCATTTCAAGGAGTTTGCTGTGGAATCCGGAATAAAGATTGTCGATCATCTCAAAGACCATGTTCCAGTCGACCAGCCCTCCGTCGGTGTTGCCGTCAAGTGATGTGATTCTGCGCAGCATCTCGCGATTCTGCTCGGTAGGTGCTTCCGCAACCATCTTGATTATGCCGAGCTGTTTGAGCATTATGCTGCGCAGGGCTGACGAATCCGCTGCTTCGTTTGTGCGGACATTCGGTGCCGAGCGGTATTCGTCGACCATTTTTTGCAACGCTTCAATGCGCTCTTCGTTTTCCCGTTCCCTCTGGCGGCGCATAATGATAAGCCATGAGCTTCCGGCTAAGATCAAAAGAGAGGTAAGGCTTATAAGAAGTATAATCACAGTCTTGTGTTCGCTTTCTGCTTTTAAGGACAATGCGCGGTTGTTCTGTCGCAAGGCGCTGCGTTCGGATTCCCATTGTGAGGCTTTCATGCGGTTGAAGCGCTCGTTCTGGCGATTGTTCAGTCCGTTGATGTGCATCAGCTTGATACGCCCGGACTGCTTGAAGTCGATTATGGCGTGGAGCAGATTGCTGTAGCTGCGGAAGTAGGCGTCGTCGTCGCCTCTCAATCCCGCAGCTATGCTGTCGGCCAATGCGAGATGATGTTCCGCACGATCCGCATCTCCGGCATTCAGTGCATTTATCGCGTATTGAAAATGCAGATAGTCGGCCGCGCCATTGTCGTGGCCGGCTCTGCTGAATATCTCACCGACAAGTCGGTCGCTTTCATCATTGCGTCCCATCTCAGTCAGCAACTGCGCTTTTTCTATTTCTAACATGAAATGCTTGTCGCCACATCTGTTGTTGCGGGCTTCGCCGATAAGCTCATCAATAATATAAATGGCAGAGTCGGTTTCGCCTGCATATTCATAAGCGGAAGAAAGCATGTAGCGGGCCTCGGTCTTGCGCAATGGATCCGTCTCGATCCGGTATAGCCTTTTTGCCAGTGGGACAAGCTGTCGTCCTTGATACTCAGCGGCTCCGAGCAGAGTGCGTACTCTTAATGCCCGGACCATTATCGAATCCGGCACCGCCGACAATCCGGCAATGGAATCAAGCAGTGCTATTGCACCCGGAGTGTCGCCTACCCAAAACTTATACCAGGCAAATGCTATACCGCTTTGAATGTCTTTCTCAATATCTTTTCCACGAAAATAATTGTGAGCGAATGAAATCAGAGAATCTCCAATCATGGAGTGGTTGCGGGACATATTGCCGTAGGCTTTCAGATAGTGGTATTTCGCACGCATGGAGTCAACGGAGAGCTCGGAGGGGTCGATGGCATCTAAAATAGACAATGCGCTGTCTGTATCGTAGAGCATGACTTTTTCGGCACGGTCTATGTCTTTGCCATATTGCGAATTTGATTTTGTGCAAGAAGCCGCGTAAAAAGCAATTACCGCAATTATCCCGTATATGATTCGTTTCATCAGATCAACTCGTGTTTATTTTAAGCAAGCTCTTAGTACGATGGACAGGCAGGGGCTATGATCTGCTGATTGCTCCCCGATAATCCAATTTACAAATATAGCACATGTAATCGAAACGGGCAATACATATCGTGCTTTTCATGTATATAAAGTCAGTAAGGTCGCAGAAAACGAAACTGCACCCTGAAGTCTTGTGCTTGACTTGCAGGGTGCAGTTTGTGTTTGTTTTCGTGGAAGGATGCTCAGTCGAGTTTGTCGCTGAGGCCATGGAGCTTGTCGGCGATGTTGTCGAGAGCATCGGCTGCGGCGCCTTTTACTTTGTCGGTGAGGCCGGCGGCCTTCTCTTTGAGGTTGTCGGTGAGGCCGGCGGCTTTTTCCTTGAGGTCGCCGGCGACGTCGGCGGCTTTGGCTTTAAGATCGGCGGCGCCGGCCTGTGCGTTGGCTTTTACGTCGGCTGATTCGGCCTTTACATCCTGCTTGACGGCTTCGGTTTCGGCTTCGGTGGCCACCTGCGCGGCTTCTGCAGCCTGTGTGGCTTTTTCTTTGGCTACGGCTGCGGCCTCGCCTGCGAGTTTCTGATAATCCATAATTCTTGCGTTTTAATTGAGTTTGTTGTATCAGAAACGCATGGAGCGGGCGGATGGTTCAGCGGCGGGCGCGCATGTAAAGCACTATGGCCACGATAGTGAAGATGGTGTTCGGTATCCACATGGCCACAAGAGGCGACGTCAGTCCCGACAGGGCGAAGGTCTGCGTGATGGTCATGAACAGGATATAGCTGAAGCTGAGCACCAGGCCGATGCCGATGTTGACTCCCATGCCGCCTTTCACCTTTCGGCTCGAGAGGGTCATGCCAATGACAGTGAGGATGAATGCTGCTGCGGTCATGGCAAAGCGGCGGTGGTACTCTACCTCGAAGCTGGCAATGTTGCCCACGCCGCGCCGGCGTTGTCCGTCGATATATTCCGCCAGGTCGGGAGTGGTCATCTTCTCATGGTCATTCTTGGAGATGAGAAAGTCGCGAGGCTCGAAGGGGATGATGGTGTCGAGGCGCGAGCCGCGTGTGATGATTTCACGGTCGTCGCGGAAGTCGCGTATCACATAGTCGTTGACGCGCCAGTTGTAGAGGGTGTCCCACACGATGCTCTGTGCTGTGAGGCGCGAGCGCAGGCGCTTCTGCTCGTCGAAACTTTCGAGCGAGAAACGTGCTCCGGTCTTTGTGATGTTGTCGTAGCGGCTCATGTAGGCAATCTGGCCCGGCTGCACCATCAGCATGATGTTGGAACCATAGTCAACGCGCTTGTTTTTAACGTAGGTGTTGGTGTAGTTGATGCGCTTGACGTTGGCGGGCGGAATTATGTAGGCGTCGAGGACGAAAGTGGCTGAGGCGATTACGGCCGCTGCCACCAGGTAGGGCCGCAGGAGACGGCCGAAGCTCATGCCGGTGGACAGCATGGCTATAATCTCGCTGTCGCCGGCCAGCTTGGATGTGAAGAAGATGACGGCGATGAAGGTGAACAGCGGCGAGAACTGGTTGGCAAAATATGGAAGGAAGTTGACGTAGTACTCAAGTATGGTGGCGCGCAGAGGCGCCTTGAGGAAGGCGTCCAACTTCTCGTTGATGTCGAACATGACCACGATGGCCAGCAGCAGGATGATGGCGAAAACGTAGGTGCCGAGAAACTTTCGTATTATGTAGCGGTCGAGAATCTTGAACATGGCATGGTGATGCTACAGGCGTCGGTTCACGCGCTCAAGCATGTCGCGTTTCCATGTGGGGAAGTCGCCGGTCTGGATGTGCTTGCGCGCTTCGCCCGCGAGCCAGAGGTAAAATGCAAGATTATGGATTGAGGCTATCTGCATTGCCAGCAGTTCGTCGGCGATGAAAAGGTGGCGCACATAGGCTTTGGTGTACACATGGTCCACTTCTGCCGGGCCGTCCTCCTGCAGGGGCGAAAAGTCGTCGGCCCACTTGCGGTTGCGCATGTTCATGGTGCCATGGGCAGTGAACAGCATGCCGTTGCGGGCGTTGCGGGTGGGCATTACGCAGTCCATCATGTCTACGCCGCGGTCGATGGCCTCCAGGATGTTGGCCGGAGTGCCTACGCCCATGAGGTAGCGCGGGCGGTCCTTGGGCAGAATGTCGTTGACAACTTCTATCATTTCGTACATCACCTCGGTGGGTTCGCCCACGGCAAGGCCGCCTATGGCATTGCCCTCGGCGCCCAGGTCGGCGACGTGGCGCGCTGCATCACGGCGCAGGTCGGGATATGTGCAGCCCTGCACAATCGGGAAAAATGCCTGCGAGTGGCCGTAGAGGGGTTCTGTCTCGCGGAAATGGCGCCATCCGCGTTCCAGCCAGCGCTGCGTGAGCCGCAATGAACGCTCGGCGTAGGTGCGGTCGGCGTCGCCGGGAGTGCACTCGTCAAGGGCCATCATGATGTCGGAGCCGATGATGCGCTGGGTGTCGACCACGTTTTCCGGTGTGAAAAGGTGGCGCGAGCCGTCGATGTGGCTGCGGAAATGGGCGCCTTCTTCGGTGAGTTTGCGACGTTCGCTGAGGGAGAACACCTGGAAGCCGCCGCTGTCGGTGAGGATGGGGCGGTCCCAGCCGTTGAAGCGGTGCAGGCCTCCGGCCCTGCGCATGATGTCCATGCCGGGGCGCAGGTAGAGGTGATAGGTGTTGCCGAGAATTATCTGCGCTTTCACCTGCTCGCGCAGTTCGCTCATGTGCACGCCTTTGACGGCACCCTGTGTGCCCACGGGCATGAATATCGGCGTTTCGATGGTGCCGTGGTCAGTGTGTATCAGCCCGGCGCGTGCATCCGTGCCGGAACATGTGGCTTGTATGGTAAAATCCATTTTATGCGTTTTATCCCGCAAAGTTACAAAGAAAATGCGACACTGCGAAACCTGGCGCTCCGTTTGCCTTATATGCCGCCGGTGTTGAGGACCGGCTGGGCGGGTTCGTCGGCGCAGAGCACCACAAGCATGTTGCTGACCATTGCAGCCTTGCGCTCGTCGTCGAGGCGCACCACATGTTCTTCTTCGAGCTGATGAAGAGCCATTTTCACCATGGATACGGCACCTTCCACGATTTTCTCTCGTGCCGAGATGATTGCCGCCGCCTGCTGCCGGCGCAGCATCACTGCCGCGATTTCCGGTGCGTATGCAAGATAGTTGATTCGAGCTTCCACCACATGGATGCCTGCCATGGCAAGACGTTCGTTGATTTTCTCTTCGAGCAGGTTGTTGATTTCCTCTCCGCCGCTGCGCAGGGTGATTTCGTCGTGCAGGCCATCGATGTTGTCGTAGGCGAACTGGCCGGTGACCTCGCGCAGAGCGGCGTCGCTTTGTATGCGCACGAAGGCTTCAAGGGCGGCGCTGTGGTTGGCGGATGTGAGCTGAATGTTGTTGCCGAATCCCGTCAGGCCGGGCGAGTCCACGTCGAAGATGGCGCGGTAGGTGTCCCTTACTTTCCATACAAGCACCATGCCTATCATAACGGGGTTGCCTATTTTGTCGTTGACCTTGATGGGCTCCACGTCCATGTTGTGGAGGCGCAGCGACACCTTGCGGCCTGTCATGAAGGGATTAACCCAAAAGAAGCCGGACTCTGTGAACGTGCCGCGGTAGTTGCCGAAGAATATCATCACCCGGGCCTGGTTGGGCTGCTGCACGAAGAAGCCACCCCAAAAGAGCACCCACATGAGTGCGAGTATTCCCGCCGGAAGAGCCGGTGCGCTGAAATTGAGGAGACACAAAGCCATAAGCGCAGGAAGCGCTATTATCTGTATGAGCAGCATGAGAAAGCCATTGACAGTGGCGCCGCTGTATTCGTATTCTTCGTTCATATTGCTGTGCGACTGATTGTTGAGGTTATATTTTGCTGAGGGTCTCTCGGGCTTTTTCGTGGCCTTTGTCGGCGGCTGTCCGGAGCCAGCGATGCGCCTCGGAGAGATCTTTAGGTAGGCCTCCCAAACCGTTTTTGTAGAAGACGTAGAGGTTGTAGCATGCGGTGGCATTCCCCATGTCGGCCGACTGGCGATATAGACGTGCGGCCTCGCGTTGGTCCTTGGGCACACCTTTGCCTACGTCGTAGCGATAGCCGAGTGAGCATAGCGCGTCGGCGTCGCCTTTGTCGGCGGCCAGTCGGAACAGACGCACTGCCTCGGCTTCGTTTTGGGCTACGCCTTCACCTTTGGAGTATTTTAGGGCAAGGTTGTATTGTGATGTTCTGTGGCCGGCGTTTGCCGCGAGTGTGTAAAGACGCACGGCTTCGGCATGGTCGCCCCGGCGGCTCGCGTCCACCCCGCTGTTGAACAGTCGGGAAAGTTCTACGGAGGTTTGCTTGCGTGCTTCGTTATCTTCGATTTCTTTGAGGAGTCTGCGTGCATCCTCATCGCCTTTGTCTGCGGCTTTCAGAAACCATTTTCGTGCCTCGTTGATGGATACAGGCAGTCCGCCAGTGCCATTCTTATAGTATAAGCCGAGGTTGTAGCATGCAATCGTGCTTCCTTGTTCGGCTGCCTTGCGGTAGATGCGCGCAGCCTCGCTCTTGTCCTGTGGCACACCTTTGCCTGTGGCGTAGCGATAGCCGAGCGCGCATTGTGCGTCGGTGTCGCCTTTGTCGGCCGCCAGTCGGAACAGGCGCGCTGCTTCGGCCTCGTTTTGAGCGACGCCTTCACCTTTGGAGTATTTCAAGGCGAGGTTGTATTGTGCTGATGTGTGGCCGGCGTTTGCAGCGAGTGTATAGAAGCGAACGGCCTCGGCATGGTTCCCACGCTTGCTGGCATCAACGCCATCGTTGTACCATTTAACGGTTTGGGCATTGGTTGGCTGTGTCGGTTGTGCCACGGGATTATGCGGTCGGCCGAGGAGGGCGCAGAGATCGGATGTCAGCACTTCCAGAGGGTGCTGGTTGATGTTGCGCCAGTTGATGCTTGAGAACACAAGCTGCATGCCGATGGGCAGTTCCGAATCGTCTATTATATAGGGCAGAATGGTGTTTTTTGCCTTCTTGTTGAAGGCGAAGGTGATTTCGCTGCCTGTGAATTTCGATTCGTAGGAGTTGCGACTGGCGAGGAGGAGGAAGAGGCGGCTGTTGAGGATGGCCTCGGCAAGTACGTCGGGAAATTCAAGGCCTCCGGCAATGCCCTGCCGATCGATGAAATAGCTGATTCCGGCGGCATCGAGGGCGGCGCATATGCGGTCGGCGACAGGAGTGTCTTTTCTGCTGTAGCTTATGAAAACGTCGTAGTTCATGGCGTCGTGTGTATTTTGTTGCAAATATACCTTATTTAGGTGATATTCGCAACAAAAACGCACAAAAAAGCCCCGGCTGCCGAAATGAGGAGCCGGGGCTTATGGCGGGGTGTCGGATGCCGCTTGTTATTTCAGCGCGGAGTAGTCGCGGCTGTAGCGGAGCATCTGGTCGGCATAGTCTTCGCCGTAGCTCACTTTCACGTCGACAATCTTGTCGCCGTCCATGACGGGGGTGTACACGGGGTTGACAAAGCCGCGATAGGGGGCGATGTTGAGTTTTGCGTAGCGTTCGCACACTTCCTTGTGGAGTTCGGGGTCAACCTTGACGGCATACTGCTCTACGAGCTGGCGTCCGGCTTCATAGTCGCCGGTGCTGCGGATGCGCTGCACCTCGCCGAGCAGTTCGCCGAACAGTCCGCGCAGGGCCTCATAGTCGTTGATTTTAATAAAAGTCTTGCCGTCGCGCTTTACCATTTCTATGACGTTGGCGTCCTTGCCGTGCTCATAGGCCCAGCGGGCGATGAGGGCGCGGTTGCGCATGTGGGCTTCCTCGATGTCCTTGCCCGGCTCTATGCGGTTGAGCTGTGTCATCATGCCGTTGAGAATGTACTTGTAGTATTCGGCTTTGTAGGCTTCGGGATTGTCGAGCAGGCCGATTTCAAGCAGTTTGGGGTCGGCGAGGTAGTAGAGGGCGAACAGGTCGGCGCGTGCTTCCTCGAGAGTGGAGCCGTGGGCTTTGAGCGCATCGGGATCGACACCGGGCAGCAGGCGGCCGGAACCGTGGCCGAGACATTCGTGCAGGTCGGTGTGCAGGTTGTCAGTGATGAAGAGGTAGTCGGCCATGAGCTTGCGGGTGGGCTCGTCGATTACAAACTCTTCGTCGAAGCCGCTACCGTGGCTGGCTGCATCGTAGGCCTGGGTGATGTTTTCAAGTGTCACGCTCTTGGAGCCGTGGGCAGCGCGTATCCAGTTGGCGTTGGGGAGGTTGATGCCGATGGGTGTGGCGGGGTATGAGTCGCCGGCGAGAATGGCAGCGGTGATGACCTTGGCCGACACGCCTTTCACCTCGTCCTTGCGGAAGGAGGGGTCGACGGGCGAATGGTCTTCGAACCATTGTGCATTGGCGCTGAGGGTTTCGGTGCGGTGGCTGGCGGGGATGTTCTTGAAGTTGACAATGCTCTCCCACGAGCCGGTCATGCCGAGGGGGTCGCCGTAGCTCTCGATGAATCCGTTGATGAAGTCGACCTGCGATGCTGTGTCCTCTGCCCATGCGATGGAGTAGTCGTCGAAGGTCTTGAGATCGCCGGTGGTGTAGAATTCCACGAGTTTTTCGATGATGGCGCGCTGGGCGTCGTTTTCGGCGTAGGCCTTGGCTTTATCGAGATTTTCGACTATGTGGGCAATGGCCTCGCCATAGAGCCCATCGAGTTTGTAGACCTGCTCGTGCACTTTGCCGTCGGCGCCTTTGACGAGGCGGCTGTTCAGGCCGTAGGAAATGGGGGTGAGGTCGGTGGTGTCCTTCAGAGCGGCGTAGTAGGATTCTATTTCTGCCTGTGTGAGCCCGGGACCATAGAGGTTGCAGGCGGAAGTGGCGATGAGGTCGGCGTTGTCGGCCTGGTTGACGCGCTTGGCCAGGTAGGAGGGGTCGAACACGACTTTGACGAGTTCGGCTTTAGCGTCGGCGTCAGTGCCGATGCGGTCGAGCTGGGACTCGAAGAAAGTCTGCGAGAACTCGGGGACGAATTTGTCCATGGAGTAGTGATGGTGGATGCCGTTGCCGAACCACACCTGTTTCATGTATTGCTCGAATGCTTTGAAATCGGCATTCTCGCGGTCGCCGTCGTAGGTGGTGTAGATGTTTTCGAGTGCGCGGCGCAGGGGGAGGTTGACGGCGCAGTTCTGATCCCAGAGGATGTCACGGCCCCAGAGGGCTGCTTCGGTGAGGTAGTAGACGAGCGCCTTCTGGTTGACGCTGAGGCTGTCGAAATCGGGCACCTGGTAGCGGAGCACTTCGATGTCGGCGAAGCGGTCGGCCGTGTAGTCGAAATCGGCGTCGGTCGCGGCCTGCTCTTTGTGGCAGGATGCGGCCATGATGCCGAGGGCCAATGCTGTCATTGTAATCAGTTTAGTCATTATGGTTGTTTAGTTGAGGTTCGTGTTCTGTGTGGTAATACGATTGTTTGATGCTGCGGGAGACGGCACTGCTGACGGTTACTCTTGCAGTGGCAGTCTCATGTCACTCGACGTAGAGGACAAGGCCTTTAAGATATTCGCCTTCGGGGTGGTAGATGCTGACGGGATGGTCGGCGGGCTGTGTGAGCTGGTGCAGGATGCGCACGCGGCGGCGACTCTGGGCGGCAGCTGAAAATACCGCCACGCGGAACTGCTCGCGCGATACGGCCTGAGAGCACGAGAAGGTGAACAGCACTCCGCCCGGGGCTATCTTCTCGAAGGCGCGGGCGTTGAGGCGTCGGTAGCCTTGGAGGGCATTGTGGAGCGCGCTGCGGTGCTTGGCGAAAGCCGGAGGGTCAAGCACGATGAGGTCGTAGGCTCCATGCTCCATGGCATCGAGGTGGCGGAAAGCGTCCTCGGCCACGGCCCGGTGGCGCGTGTCGCCGGGGAAGTTTAGTTCTGCGTTAGCTTCGGTGAGAGCTACGGCCTTGGCCGACGAGTCGACCGACACCACTTCCTTGGCGCCGCCTGCGAGGGCGTAGACGGAGAAGCCGCCGGTGTAGCAGAACATGTTGAGCACGCGGCGTCCTGCGGAATAGCGCCCCAGCAAGGCACGATTGTCGCGCTGGTCGACAAAAAAACCGGTCTTCTGGCCTCTCAGCCAGTCGATGTGGAACTTAAGGCCGTTTTCGGTGGCCACATTGCCGCTGTACGAGCCGATGATGTAGTCGTTCTGCGGGTCAAGGCGTGCCTTGTATGGCAGTGTAGTCTCGCTCTTGTAGTAGACGTTGGCGATGCCTGCTCCGGGCAGTTCTGTGAGCGCGCGGGCAATGGTGTCGCGCACGAAGTGCATGCCGGGCGAGTGAGCCTGCACGACGGCTGTGTCGCCATAGACGTCGACGACGAGGCCGGGCAGGAAGTCGCCTTCGCCGTGCACGAGGCGGAAAGCAGTGTTGTCGGGACGCCGGAGACCCAGCGTGCGGCGAAGTGCGTAGGCTTCGGCGAGGCGCCTGGCAAAGAAAGCGTCGTCAATGGCTGTGTCGGCGAAATCGAGCATGCGCACGGCGATGCTGCCTATCTGGAAGTGTCCCACGCCGATGAGGCGGCCGTCGCTGGCGGCCACTCGCACTACGGTGCCTTCCTCGATGTCGCGGGGCATCTCTGTGAGTGCGCCTGAGAAAACCCATGGGTGCAGCCTGTCGAGCGACTCTTCTTTGCCGCGGCGCAGCCGCAGGGTGGGGATGTTGTTGTCGGTCATTTCAGTAAGAATCGGAAAATGTCGTTAGCATTGGCGTAGAACATGAGAAGGATGAGGAAACCCATGCCTATCATGTTGGCTATCTCAAGGAAGCGCTCGGAAGGCTTGCGGCGTGTCACTATCTCTACGAGCAGGAACAATGTGTAGCCACCATCGAGAGCGGGGATGGGGATGATGTTCATGAAGGCGAGAATCACCGACAGAAAGGCGGTAATCTGCCAGAATGCCAGCCAGTTCCATGTATCGGGGAACACGCTGCCGAGCATGCCGAATCCGCCGAGGTTTTGCGCGCCTTCCTTGGTGAAGACCAGTTTGAGCGACGACGCGTAGGTGGCGAGCTGGTCGGTGCCCATCTCCCAGCCGCGGGGGAGGGCTTCGAGCAGCGAGTAGGTCTTGGTCTCGACGTCAAACACCTTGTCGGGCATTTTGAGCTGAATGCCGATTTTCCCAAACTCGTTGATGCCTACATTTTTGATGCGTACCGGCTTGCCGTCGCGGATCACTGTCATGTCTATGTGGCGGCCTTTGTTGGCGGCGAGTGCCGGATAAAATTCGGTGGCCGAGGGGGTGGTGTCGTTGCCTATGGCCACGATGCGGTCGCCCTCTTTCATCCCGGCCAGAATGGCGCCTTCGCCGGGCATCAGCTTGTCGATGTGGACAGGCATACGCATGGCCATGAACGATTTGTCCTGGCTCACAAGTTTCTTTACAAGGGTGGGGGGCACGGTGATGGTCATGGTGTCTCCGTCGCGGAGCACCTGCACGCGTGCGCCGGGTTGCACGAGCTCCCAGCGCTGGGCCACATCCTTGGCGTCCAGCCGGGCTCCGTTGAGTGCGAGCAGCCGGTCGCCGTCGCGGAATCCGGCTTCGTGCATCTCGGGCACGAAATCAAGGCCTTCGGTCATGGCCTGGTAAGGCACCATACGGTCGCCCCAGTGGAAGGCTATGCCTGCGTATATGATGATAGCGAGCACGAAGTTGAGCAGCACGCCGGCCACCATGACGAGCAGCCGCTGCCATGCGGCTTTGCTGCGGAATTCCCATGGCTGGGGTTCGGCGGCGAGGTCTTTGCTGCTTTTTGTTTCATCGACCATGCCGGCGATGTCGCAATAACCGCCGAGTGGAAGCCATCCGAGGCCGTAAATGGTGTCGCGCCAGGTGGGCTTGGCGCCAGGGGCTGCGGGGTGGGGCTTGCCCACGCGTAGCGTCTTCCACGCGTGTTGCACCTCTTGGCCGTTCTCGTCGCGGGTGTAGCCTATCACCTGGAGCTCGCCTTTGCGCGGGTCGTATTTCAGGAGCGAGAACCAGGGGTTGAAGAATAGATAGAAACGATTCACCTTTATGCCGAACATGCGGGCGAATATGTAATGGCCGAATTCATGCACAGTGACGAGAATCACCAGTGCTATGATCAGTTGCAGTGCTTTAAAAAGAAATGATTCCACTTGTCAGAGACGTTTTTGATTGATGATTTCAGCGGCTATGGCGCGGGCCTCAGCGTTGGAGGCCACATAGTCGGCATAGTCCGGCCGGGCCACGAACGACGCTCGCGCCAGCGTGGCTGTAATTGTGTCGTAGATGTCGTAAAAGCCGATGCGGTCGTTAAGGTAGGCTGCCACTGCTATTTCGTTGGCTGCGTTGATGACGCATGCGGTGTTGCCTGCGCGGCGTATGGCCTCGTCGGCCAGCGTCAGGCAGGGGAAGCGGTCGGTGTCGGGCTGCTCGAAGGTGAGGACGGCCAGTTGTTCCGGCTGCAACGGACGCTCCGCTCCGGCAAGGCGCTCGGCGCATCCCAGGGCATAGGCTATGGGGAGGCGCATGTCGGGAACACCCATCTGCGCCTTGATGGCGCCGTCGGTGAATTCCACCATGGAGTGGATGATGCTTTGCGGGTGTACGATGGCCGAGATGCGCTCCGGCTCCATGTCGAAGAGCCAACGGGCTTCGATGATTTCAAATGCTTTGTTCATCATCGTGGCCGAGTCGATGGTGATTTTGGCGCCCATGTCCCAGTTGGGGTGCTTGAGGGCATCGGCAGCGGTTGCGGAGGCGATGTGCTCGCGGCTCCATGTGCGGAACGGACCGCCGGAGGCTGTTATGATGAGGCGGCGCACCTTGTCGCGGCTTTCGCCTTCGAGACATTGGTAGACTGCGGAGTGTTCCGAGTCGACAGGATATACGCGCGAAGGCGATTCGGCAAGCAGGCGGCGCACATAGTCGCCTGCCACTACGAGCGTCTCTTTGTTGGCCAATGCAATGTCCTTGCCGGCGCGGATGGCGCGGATGGTGGGTTCCAGGCCGCTGTAGCCAACGGTGGCTGTGACCACCATGTCAACCTCGGGGAGGGCGACTGCGTCGGCCACGGCCTCGGCTCCGGCGGCGGTGCGTATGCCGAGGGGCTCCAGCGCATCGCGCAGGCGTCCATATGCGCTCTCGTCGGCTATCACGGCCAGCGTAGGGCGGAATTTGCGGGCTTGCTCTATCAGCTCCTCCACGCGTCGTCCGGCCACAAGCACTGTGGCCCGGTACATCTCGGGATGTCCGCCTATGATGTCAAGGGTCTGCGTGCCTATCGACCCTGTGCTGCCCAGAATAGCTATGTTTTTGGGTGAATTCACTTTTGCTTCTGTGTTTAAACACGCAAAGATAACAATAATTTCTCTTTTTTGCAAACTGATTGACAGCCATGGTTTTATCCCTGGGCTTGAAGCCGGTGGCGTTTTATGCCATTTACTATGGGTGGCGCGGCGCTACGATATCGGCTGTCGGCCGGATGGGACGGGGGATGGACGTTCGGCCACGACGTGCATCTCGCAGGCGGCGCAGTCGAAGTCGAGACGATAGCGGATGCCGGGCGCGCACAGGTAGAGAGGCGAGGGCAGGCGCTTGGCCGATGATGTGCGCAGGCAGGCGCCGAGTTCGCGGCGCAGGCAATATCGTGTGGTCATCACGCGGGTCTCGCCGTTGGGGCGCTCTACTTCGGCAGCACGTTCTGCGACGGTGGCTCCGGCGGCAGTGTAAACCTCGGATGCCAAGGTGTTGGCCACGTTGTCGTGGTAGGTGGTGGTGATGCCCGCCATATCGTCGGACTCAAGCATGCATGGGCGTCGGCGGTCGTAGCTGTAACGCGCACGCTGTGCGCTGTCGAGAGCATCCAGTGTGTCGCGGCGCAGGGCGGTAAGAGCCGATGCGGCCACGAAGCGGCCGGCAAGACGGTCGTCCAGGCTTTCGAGGTGATAGATGGTGCCCCCGAGACGTTCGAGGGTGCGCCGTCGCGCGTCGGCCTGCGGGGTGTTGGCTTGCTCGTGCAAAGACTCGGTCACGCACTCCACGGCGTTGCCGCGTTCGTCGGAAATGCTCAGTGCGATGCGTTTGTCGTCGATGCTGCGAAGTTGCATATGCAGCGCGATTGAGCGCTGTGGACGCGCCGAGGCCACGGCGTCGGTGTATGCTTTGTCGGCGTTGCGGTAGAGCGGGGTGCCTGGGGCTATGCGCAGCTCGGATGGCGCAAACAGGCGGTTGCCTTCGATCTTGTTGAGGCGAAATCCGGAGAAGCGTCCGTCGGTGCCGAAATAGCCGAGGCCGTCGCCGTTGTGCAGCGCGGTGTTGAGGCGCGCCGTGAGCACTTTGCCGCGGCACGAGAGGACGGTGCCGATGCGTTCGCCGGTGTTCTTCGGCGACGCCATGGATGCGATATGCCCAGGCTCGCGACGCGGCGTGTCAAGAAAATAGGAGGTGTAGCCGCGGTTGAACACCTTGGCCACATCGGGGATGAAGCCGGCGTTGCTACGGCCGTGCGATGCGCGGATATAGCGCCCGGACGATGAGGCAGCCACGGAATCGAGGGCCGCACTGTAGGCGGCCACTGTGCTGCGCACATACGCTGCATCCTTCAGGCGTCCCTCTATTTTGAACGATGATATGCCCGCATCAGCCATGTCGGCAAGCAGATTGATGCGGTTCATGTCGCGTAGCGACAGATAATGCCGCTCGGGAGCGAGGTCGCGGCCCGACGCGTCGCAGAGGCGATAGGGCAGGCGGCACATTTGCGGACATTCGCCGCGGTTGGCGCTGCGGCCCATGGCCATAAAACCGGCGTGGCAGTCGCCGCTGTAGCTCACACACAGGGCGCCGTGCACGAATGCTTCGAGGGGAGCCGTGGTGGCGGCGCGCACGGCGCGTATCTCGTCGAGGGTGAGTTCGCGGGCAAGCACTATCTGGGAGAATCCGGCTTTCTCGAGCATGGCGGCGCGTGCCGGCGTGCGGGTGTCGCACTGCGTGCTGGCGTGAAGGGCGATGGGCGGCAGCTGCATGCGCAGGTAGGCCATGTCCTGCACAATGAGGGCGTCAGCCCCTGCGTCGTACAGCTCGCGCACGAGCGATTCAACTGCAGGAATCTCGTGGTCGTAGACTATGGTGTTCATAGTCACATAGGTGCGGGCGTCGAAGCGGTGGGCGAACTCGGCCGCGCGTGCGATGTCGGCCACGGAGTTGCCTGCGGCAGCCCGTGCGCCGAAAGATGGAGCTCCGATGTACACGGCGTCGGCGCCGCAGAGGATGGCATCTATGGCGATGTCGGCGTTGCGTGCCGGCGCAAGCAGTTCGAGGCGTGTGCTATTCATGCCAGGGCGTCGAGCAGAGTGAAGGCTTCGGCACGCGATGCGTCGGTGAGCGCGGGGTCGTGGGCATCGCTGTTGACCACGAGGGGTATGCCTGCGGTAAGCACTTGCGGCCACCACTGTCGCGCAGGGAAGAAACGTCCGTGGCGCGTGTAGGCCTTGGTGTTGATTTCTGCCGCCACGCCGTGGGCAGCCATGCAGTCGATAGTGTCGGCGATGTGGCGGGCGTACCATGGTTCGTTCTCAATGTCGGGTTGAATCGACGATGCGTTCAGCCCTATCTTGTCGAAGTGCCCGACGATATTGAGGCCGCCGGCCTCTATCATTGCCTGTGTCTGTGCGAAGAATCGGTCGACAACGTAGCGAAGATCGTCGTGGAACACCTCGTGCACATAATGAACAAAGCGGTCGGCCGGGCCGTCAGTGTCGGCGTACACGCCATCCTGCGAAGGCACGAAGTGCACGCTTCCTATTATGTAGTCGAGTCCGTAGGCCTGTACTTCCGGGCTTGCCGGTCCCCATTGCGAACCGAGATAGTCCACTTCCATGGCTGTGTACAGTTCTATGCGGCCGGCGTATTTCCGGCGCAGACGCTCCACTTCTGCCTTGTAGGCTTCCACGTCGGCGGCCGACATGTTGCATGGAGAAGCTATCACAATGGGGCTGTGCGGCGAGAATCCGTAGCGGGTGAGACCCGCCCGCACGGCGCCTTCCACCATCTCCTCCATTGGGGCGTGTCCGTCGCAGAACTGTGTGTGGCTGTGCAGGTTGTAGCGCCTGTCGGCGCTTATTGCTGTAAGTATATCTTGAAATTGTGTCATGCGTTATCAATCTCTGCTTTTTCTGCTTTGCCGCCAGCCATCATGCGCGCAAAAATGGCCGTGGCTACGGCGGTGGCGCCCAGTGCGCACGCTATGGCTGTGGTCCATCCAAGTCCGAAGCCTTCGGGCGACGGCGCGAACAATATGTAGCTGACACACACTGTGGTCATGAACATGGCCGGGAGTATGGTCACAACATATGCCTTTCCGCCGCGGTAGAGCCATGCCGTGGCAGCCCACAGTGTGAACATGGCGAGCGTCTGGTTGCTCCACGCGAAGTAGCGCCAGAGCACATTGAAGTCAATCATCATCACTCCTGCCGTGAGGGCGAACAGCGGCAGCGACACCATCAGGCGTCGCGCTATGTGGTGCTGGTCCAGGTGCAGGAAGTCGGCGGCGATCAGGCGTGCCGAGCGCAGCGCGGTGTCGCCGGTGGTGATGGGCGCGGCCACCACGCCGAGTATGGCCAGCACGCCGCCGAGTGTGCCGAGCCACCCTATGGATATGTCGTGCACGAGCGATCCGGCGGTGCCGCCGTCGGCCATGTAGCCGCGCAGGGCTTCGTATCCTCCGGTGAAGCTGATGGCCGCGGCAGCCCAGATGAGCGCGACAAGGCCCTCGGCTACCATGGCACCGTAGAACACCGGGCGCGCGAGGCGCTCGTTCTTAAGGCAACGGGCCATCATCGGGCTCTGCGTGGCGTGGAAGCCGCTTATGGCTCCGCATGCTATGCTGACGAACATCATGGGAAAAACGGGATGAGCGTCGTCGGCATAGCGACTCGAAAGGCCTTCGGCAAAGCCGGCGGGGATGTCGTGTGCGGCGAAAATCAGCACCCCAAGCAGGCCTGCCGCCATGAACAGCAGCGCGAAGCCGAACACAGGGTAAATCCTGGCGATGACCTTGTCGACCGGCAGCAACGTGGCCAAAATATAGTAAATGAAAATTGCAGCTATCCAGAAGCCGGTGCCGAGCGATGCGGGAGTCATGGATGCAAGCAGACCGGCGGGAGTAAGCACAAATACTGCGCCAACAAGCACAAGCAGCACAAGCGAGAATACACGCATGAGCTGTTTTATGCCCGTGCCGAGTTCGCGGCCAACGAGCTCCGGCAGCGACTGGCCGCCGCTGCGTACGCTCATCATTGCCGACACGAAGTCGTGGACGGCGCCTGCGAAAATAGTGCCGAGCACAATCCACAGAAAGGCCGCCGGGCCGAACATTACGCCCATTATGGCGCCAAAGATGGGGCCGAGGCCAGCAATGTTCAGAAACTGGATGAGAAACACCCGCCATGTGGGCAACGGCATGAAGTCGACGCCGTCGCGCTTTGTTTCGGCTGGCATGGGGCGCGTGGAGTCGATGCCAATAATACGCTCGACAATGGCGCCATAGACGATATAGCCGCCAATAAGCACGGCCAATGCGATGAGAAAAGAGGTCATCCCGGATGTGCTATTTTTCGAGCCGTACGACCTTGTTGGCCGCAGATCGGCGGCGTGCGCGAGCTTTTTCGAGTTCGCTCTCAAGGCCAATGATCCGGCGCTCTACTGATGTGTTGCCGCTGCGGTATTTCTCACGCAATGAACTCAAGTCAGAACTGATGGCGGCGATTTCATCGTCGATACCAATGAGGTTCTCCATGGCGCGGCGGGCTTCGGGATTGCGGAACTCGGCGAGCGAGTGGCGCACGGTGCCGTCGGACATTGCTATGGCGAAGCCGTCCGAAGCCCGGGCACTCTCCTGCGAGGCATTGCGGGCCAGCTCGCTGACGCGGCGGCGCAGCGCATCGTAGTCTGTGTCGGGATTCTGTGTGGCCGCTATGCTTGTGATGCGTGCACGGGCTGCGATGTCCGGAGCGCCGGGCTCGACGTTGACCCTTCGTTGCGAAGGAATGAACTCGTAGATGGTTACTTTTCCGTCCGGCGCATTGCGGTCGGTGGCCCACCAGCCTATGCCCGCAGCCTCGTCGATGGCCAGCAGATAGTCGTTGGCGGGGGAATTGTAGGGCATGCCCACGTTTTGCGGCTGCAGATAGCTGCCGTCGTCGGTGCGCCGGGTCATGTAGATGTCGTAGCCTCCCAGGCCGTCGGCACTTTCGGCTGCGAAATATAGAGTCACACCGTCGGGCATCAGAAAAGGATAGCCTGAGGCATCGGCTTCTATGTCGATTTCAAGTGGCGCGGCGTTCTCTACCGTGCCGTCATCGAGTATGTCGGCGCCCATCAGCGTCATGCCGCCGATGCTGTCGGGTTCCGTCGTCCACAGCAGTTCGCGTCCGCACTGCGGGCGGAACGCGACATACGCGCCGTCAATGCCCGCGGCAGTTCCGTCCATCAGTCTTCCCGCTTCTGGCGAGAGACGGTACTGGCGGAAGAAGTCGTAGGCGTCGACAGTGAGCGAATCGATGATTTCCACTCGTTCCACTCGTTCCATCATGTTGAGCATGGTTACGGAGCGGCTGCGCATTTCGTCGAGCGATTCGGGGATTGCGGCCTTTCGGTTCTTGCGCAGGGCAGTCTCCCATGTGTCGAGATGGTCGGATGCATCGGACGGGCGATATTGGTCGAGGGCTATCTCCGCCAACAGGCGGGAGGCGTCGGCCACGCCACGGCTTTCTGCCACCTTGAGCGGAGCCACAGCCTCGCCGTTGCGGTCGAGGGCGCAGAGTGTTGCGCCCAGATAGTAGGCTGCGTTGCCATCGCGCGGCGTTTTTTTGTGCAGGGCCTGCAAGGCGGGGAGAGCCTCCTCGTAGCGGCCGTCAAGGAACAGCTTTTTCGGCGCGTCAATCGGGGCACCGGCCGAAAACAGCCAGGCGCCGAGGGCGATTGAGCCTATATATAGTCGTTTACGCATGCTGATTAGTATATAAATCATGCAAATTTAGCGAAAATCTCCCAAAGTTCGGCTGAAAAGCCGTATATTTGCACAAAATTCACGTTTGTATGAAATGTAAGACCGCTATTATCGCCCTGTGCGTGGCTTCTGCCACGGTTCTTGCAGCTCCAAGAGAGACGCAGCTGCTGGACCATGGATGGCACTTTGCGTTTGGTGACGCATCTTCGCCGGAGAAAGATTTCGGCAATGCCACAGAGTACTTTACCTATCGCACCAAAGCGGCCTCAATTCACAATGCCGGTCCGTACGCCCCGGGCTACGACATGAGCGCCGACTCTGCGCGGTGGCGTCCGGTGGACCTTCCGCACGACTGGGTGGTCGACCTGCCGTTCGACAGCACGGCCAGCCATAGTCATGGCTACAAGACGGTGGGCTGGCAATGGCCAGAAACATCGGTGGGATGGTATCGCAGGACATTCGCGGTCGACAGTGCCGACATGGGCCGCCACATCTATCTGCAATTCGACGGAGTGCACCGCGACAGCCATGTTTGGGTCAATGGTTTCTACCTCGGTCATGAGCCGAGCGGCTATGCCACACGCACTTACGACATCACCGACTATCTTGACTACGGCAAGGACAACATCGTGGCCGTGCGCGCCGATGCGTCGGTGGAGGAGGGGTGGTTCTATGAAGGTGCAGGCATCTATCGCCATGTGTGGCTCGTAAAGACATCGCCTGTGCATCTCGAGCCTTTTGGCATCGCCACGCATGCGGAGATGGACGAGACAGACCTCGGCCATGCCACGCTGCACGTGCAGGCTGAAATCCGCAACGACTCGCGCCTTGACAAGGCAGTCGCACGCCTGCGCCATACGCTGCGCGATGCCGACGGACGCGCTGTGGCGACGGTCGAGAGTCCACGCACGGAAGTGGCTCTTAAGGCCATAGCCTCGGCGTCTGCGTCCGTGCCTGTGAGTAATCCGCGTCTTTGGGACACCGAGCACCCTTATCTATATCGCCTCACTACCGAACTGCTTGACGCCGACGGCGCCGTGCTCGACGAGACCGTCACGCCCATAGGTTTCCGCACCATCCGCTTCGATGCCGACAGCGGTTTCATTCTCAACGGGCGTCGTGTGCCGCTGCGCGGCGTGAACATGCACCAGGATCATCCCGGCGTGGGCACGGCCATTCCCGACGCCCTGCAGGCCTACCGCCTGCGCGAGCTCAAGAAGATGGGCGTGAACGCCTATCGCTCAAGTCACAACCCCATGACGCCGGCCATGCTCGATGCATGCGACAGCCTTGGCATACTCGTGGTGGAGGAAAACCGCCTTATGGGCATCAACGACGAGCACATCGACTTGCTTGAGCGCATGATCCGCCGCGACCGCAACCATCCTTCCATAATAGCATGGAGCGTGGGCAACGAGGAGTGGGGACTCGAGTGGCGTCCGCAGGGCGAACGCGTGGTTGCAACCATGCGAGACCATGTGCACCGCATCGACCCTACGCGCCCGGCTACAGCCGCCACCAGCGGAGGACCTGCCACAATACTCAATGCCGATGTGGCAGGCTACAACTATGTGGTGCAGAATCCTATTGATGACAATCGCATCAGATTTCCGCAACGCACAGCCATGGGCAGCGAGGAAACCACCGGCTCCGGCACCCGTGGCGTCTACCGTACCGACACTTTGGACGGCCGCATGATGGCGCACAACCGTCGACCGGCAAATCCCGACAGCATGCTCAACTGCATAGAGCGCGGCATGCGCTTCTACGCCGAGCGTCCCTGGCTGGCCGGCCTGTTCTACTGGACCGGTTTCGACTACCGCGGCGAACCCAATCCGATGAAATTTCCGGCTACGGGATCGCAGTTCGGCCTGCTCGACTACTGCGGCTTCCCCAAGGACGAGGCATATTATGTGAAAGCATGCTGGACGGACGAGCCGGTGCTGCATCTGCTGCCGCACTGGAATCTTGAAGGCTGCGAAGGGGACAGCGTGAGCGTGTGGGCCTATACCAACTGCGATGAGGTGGAGCTGCGCGTCAATGGCCGCTCCCTCGGCCGACGCAAGGTGGAGCCTCTGAGCCACGCCGAGTGGCACACGGTTTATGCCCCGGGCGAGCTTCGTGCCATTGGCTGGCGCAACGGCCGCAAGGTGGCCGACACTCGTGTGCGCACTGCCGGCGCTCCCGCGGCGGTGGCGGCGACAGCCGACCGCACTTCGTTGAGCGCCGACGGCGCGGATGTGGCAGTAGTCAACATCAGTCTGTCGGACCGCAAAGGCAATTTCGCGCCGACAGCATGCGTTCCTGTCACAGTTGAGGTCGAAGGTCCCGCGCGCATACTCGGCGGCGGAAACGGCGACCCCGCATGGCAGGCCGTAGAGCGACCTGTCGACCCCTCGTCGCGCACCTTCACTCTCCCCTCTTTCAATGGTCTTGCACAAGTGCTAATTCAGACGACTGACGCTCCCGGCAATATAACGCTGCGCATCAGTGCCGCCGGCGACATCCGTGAGCTGAGTCTGCAATCCAGATAACATGAAAGAAGAAAAGGAATCTCTGATCCCCATTATAGAACAAAGTATCCGCGACAATTGGGAACGTCCTGCGCTCACCAACTTCCGCGGCGTCACATTTCAATATCGTGATCTGGCCCGTAAAGTGGCAAAACTGCATCTGCTGTATGAGCATGCAGGCTTGCAGCCGGGCGAGCGCATCGCCATCTGCGGACGCAATTCGGCGCAGTGGGCGGTTGCCATGATTTCGGTGGTGACCTATGGGTGTGTGGCTGTGCCCATTCTGCCCGATTTCAAGCCCGACAGTATTCATCATCTTGTGAATCATAGCGACGCGCGCTTCATGTTTGCGGATAATTCCATCTGGGAGAATCTCGATCCGGAGCAGTTGCCCGACCTTGTGGGTGTGCTTCGTCTCGGCGATTTCTCATTGCTGCTCTCGCGCAGCGACGAGCTTGGTGGCGCGCGTTCGCGTCTGAACGAACTTTTCGGCTGCCGCTATCCCGAGCGTTTTACGCCCGACGACGTGTGCTATGTGCGTCCTGCTGCTCCCGACATGATGCTTATAAACTACACGAGCGGTTCTACCGGCTTCAGCAAAGGAGTTGTGCTGCCGCACCGTTCGTTGCTCGGCAATGTTGAGTTCTGTCAGCACACCATAGGCTGGCTCGAGCCGGGCGACCGGATGGTGAGCGTGCTGCCGCTTGGTCACATGTATGGTCTTGCGATAGAGTTGTTTTATCCGATATGCACGGGATGCCATGTCACATTCCTCACCCGCACGCCGGCGCCGCGTGTGATAATGGAGGCGATGGCCGATATTCAGCCAAAACTGGTGACTACGGTTCCGCTCGTCCTTGAGAAAATCATCCGCTCTCGCGTATTGCCGCTTTTCGAGAAGCGACTGATGCGTCTTCTGCTGCGCACACCCGGGCTCAATGCCCGTCTGATGGCGCGGGCGCGGGCGGAACTTGAGCGTGCGTTCGGCGCAAATGTGCGCGAAGTGATAATAGGCGGCGCGCCGCTCAACCGCGAGATAGAGGAATTCCTCGACAAGATACAGTTTCCATATGCCAACGTATACGGCATGACGGAGTGCGGCCCGTTCATATCCTATATGTCGTCGCGCAACAGTCGTGTGGCATCGTGCGGGCTTCCTGTGCCCGGCATGGAAGTGCGTGTCGACTCTCCCGACCCGGCTGCTGAGCCCGGGGTGCTGTGGGTGCGCGGAAAGCACATGATGGACGGATATTTCAAGAATCGTGAGGCTACAGAAGCTGTGATGCGCGATGGCTGGATGAGCACAGGTGACATTGCCAACATCGATGCCGAAGGTTTTGTCTATATCCGTGGTCGTAACAAAAACATGATTCTTGGCGCAAACGGTCAGAACATCTACCCCGAAGAGATAGAATCCAAGCTGAACAACATGCCCTATGTGGCCGAAAGCATAGTGATCGACCGTGGCGGCAAGCTCGTGGCTCTGATATATCCCGACCTTGATGCCGCGCGCGTGCAGAGTCTTGGCCAGCAGCAACTTCAGCAGACGCTTCGCGAGAATATCACTGTGTTGAATGCAGAGTTGCCGCGCTACAGTCAGATTTCCGACTTCAATATCTATCAGGAAGAGTTTGAGAAAACCGCCAAGCGCTCCATCAAGCGCTATCTATACAAGTAATCTGATTTTTTGCCTGTAATGAAACGCCCGCTCGGCCACATCGGCCGAGCGGGCGTTTTTTGTATAGAAGTCAATGTCGCGGCTTACTTCACGAGGGCAGCGGTGTCGCGGGCAATCATGAGTTCTTCGTCGGTGGGCACAACCACCACTTTCACCTTGCTGGCCGGAGTGGAGATGACGACTTCCTCGCCGCGGACCTTGTTGGCCTCGGCGTCGATTTCCACACCCATGAAGGCGAGGGGCTTGCACACGTCGGCACGCAGGCCGCACTGGTTTTCTCCGACACCGCCGGTGAAGACGATGATGTCGACGCCACCCATTTCGGCTGCGTAAGCGCCGATATACTTGGTGATGCGCTGCTCGTACATGTCGAGGCCCAGCTTGGCGCGTTCGTCGCCGGCATTGACGGCGGCTTCGATCTCGCGCATGTCGCTGCTGATGCCGGTGAGCCCGGCGATGCCGCTTTCCTTGTTGATGATGCGCTGGATGTCGGCTGCGCTCAGGCCGTGCTTGGTCATGAGATAAGTGATGGCTCCGGGGTCGATGTCGCCTACGCGGGTACCCATCATGAGGCCTTCGGTGGGGGTGAGACCCATGGATGTGTCGACGCTGCGGCCGCCGTCGACGGCGGTGATGCTGCCACCATTGCCCACGTGGCAAGTGATGATTTTAACGTCGTGTATGTCAACGCCGAGAATCTCGCACACTCGCTGCGACACATAGCGGTGGCTGGTGCCATGGAAGCCGTAGCGGCGCACGCCGTCCTCTTCATAGTATTTGTAGGGCAGGGCATACATGAAGCTCTTTGCGGGCATTGTCTGATGGAAAGCCGTGTCGAATACGCCCACCTGCGGGACGCCGGGGAGCAGGGTTTCCATGGCTTCTATGCCGGTCATGTTGGCGGGGTTGTGGAGCGGAGCGATGTCGTAGCACTGGCGAATCATCTCCTTCACTGCCTCGTCGATGACCACACTCTTGGCGAATTTTTCGCCTCCGTGCACCACGCGGTGGCCGACGGCATCTATCTCCTTGTAGCTTTTGATGCAGCCTTCTTTGGGGTCGGTGAGCTGACGGAGCACAGCTTCGATAGCGCCTTTATGGTCGGTGAGACCGAGTTCCACGATGTCTTTCGAACCGTCGGGGCGCTTGAACTTGAGGAATCCGTCGCTGAGACCGATTTTTTCGACGCCGCCTTCGGCAAGCACATGTTCGCCGTCGGTGTCGATGAGTTTGTATTTAACCGAGCTGCTGCCCGAGTTGAGAACAAGTATCTTCATGGTATTATGCGTTTTCTTTCAAGCCTATGGCCTGATTGGCAGTAATGATGATGGTTTTGTAGATGTCTTCGGGGAAAGCGCCGCGGCTGAGGTCGTTGACAGGAGCTGCGAGACCCTGGAGCACAGGACCGACGGCCTGCACGTTGCCCAGGCGCTGCACCAGCTTGTAGGCGATGTTGCCCACCTCGAGCGAGGGGAACACGAGCACATTGGCGCGTCCGTTGAGGGGGCTGTTTGGGGCCTTGGTGTTGGCCACGGCAGGAACTATGGCGGCGTCGGCCTGCAGTTCGTCGTCGATGATGAGGCCGGGAGCCATCTCGCGGGCGATGCGTCCGGCCTCCTTTACTTTGTCGACGCGTTCGTGCTTGGCAGAGCCTTTGGTAGAGAAAGAGAGCAATGCCACGCGCGGCTCAATACCGGCGATGTCGCGGGCAGTCTGTGCAGCGCTCACGGCTATCTGTGCGAGCTCTTCGGCGGAGGGGTCGGGCACAACGGCGCAGTCGGCGAACACGAGAATGCCGTTGGTGCCGAACTTGAGGTTGTCGGGCAGCAACATGATGAATGCGCCGCTGACCACGCTGATGCCTTTCTGTGTCTTGATCACCTGGAAAGCTGCGCGCAACACGTTGCCTGTCGTGTTCATGGCTCCGGCCACCTGTCCGTCGGCGTCGCCGGCCTTTACCATGAGGCAGCCCAGATAGAGGGGGTTGGCGGCGGTGAGGCGTGACTCTTCTTCGGTCATGCCTTTGCTGCGGCGCAGTTCAAGCAGCAGCGGAGCGTAGCGGTCGATGACGGCTTCGTCGGCGGGGTTGACGATAGTGGCTTTGCCGATGTGCTGGAGCTTGAGCTCTGATGCCAGGCGTATGATTTCGTCGGGGGAGCCTATGAGGATGATTTCGGCCAGACCGTCGGCAAGGATGCGGTCGGCTGCCGAGAGTGTGCGGGGTTCAGTGCCTTCGGGCAGCACTATGCGCTGAGGCATTGATTTGGCTTTAGCCGATAGTTTTTCAAATAACGTCATCGCTATACGTGTTTTGGTTTATGGTTTTATGGTGCAAAGTTACCATTTTCGGCGCACACCTGCGAAATAAAAAAGCTAAAAATTGAGTGCCACGAACATTAGTGAAACAAGTTTGTTGAAAATTAAAGAACTCATCACAACAATGTCATATTATGAACAAGAAGAAAAATAAACGGAACACTTGGCTGGCCATAGGTGCGGTGTTTCTTATCGTGCTGCTTCTGATCTGGCTGACATACGCCGACTTGCTCGGCGACACCGACGTGGCCGCATGGTTGGGCGGAAACGTGGCGGATATGGCTTGAAAAACGGGAGATAAACAAAAAGCAAAAGGCACGGCCCGGAGGGCTGTGCCTTTGTTGTCTGTTGATAGTGCCGTATCTTATTTCACTACGCGGCGCTCCTTGATGCGGGCCTTTTTGCCGGTGAGGTTGCGGAGGTAGTAAAGTTTTGCGCGACGCACTTTACCATACTTGTTGATGGTGATGCTGTCGATGAAGGGCGATTCGATGGGGAAGATACGCTCCACGCCGATGTTGTCGCTCATCTTGCGCACGGTGAAGCGCTTCTTCACGCCTTCGCCGGAGATGCGGATGACTACGCCGCGATACTGCTGGATACGCTCTTTGTTGCCTTCTTTGATACGGTAAGCCACGGTGATGGTGTCGCCGGGGCCGAATTCGGGATGCTGCTTGCCGGTTGCGAATGCTTCTTCGGCAATTTTAATCAGGTCCATTGTTTTGATTATTATAATGTTAACATTACTCGCAACATTCGCCGGCTGCATGTCCGTGCCAGAGGTTGCGAAAATTCGGTTGCAAATTTAGTGATTTCTACTGATTTATGCAAGCGGTAATGCCAACTTTTTTGCCTGGCGCCTGTTGTTTATGGTTATTGCTGCGTGGTTTCGGATTTGAGACCGTAGTTGAACGGCATGTCGGCCGCCACATGGTAGTTGCCGCCCATTGCTTCGCAGTTGAAGGAGATGGTTATGCCGCTGAAGATGTTCAAGGTGCAGCTGAGATTGCTTATGGGGAAGGAGGGATTGGGTGTGTCCTTGTGGTAGGGGTCGAATTCTTCATTTCGCACCAGACGTATGTTGCCGTTGGCATCGAAGGAGTAGGGAATGTCGCGGAATTCTATTTCGAGATTGAGATTCTCCATTGCTTGTGCGAACACGGCGTTGTACACAGTGATTCTTGCGGTGTGTTTTTCCGTGTCGAGATTTACGAGGTAGATGGGCTTGGTGCTTTTGAACGAAGTGCCGGTGCTTTGGTCTGTCGCGTATGTGGTGCCGGTGCTCCATGTGGAGGGGCGTGTGATGTAGATCACATAGTTCGATATTTCCATGCGTATTGCGCGTTCGTATCCAACCACTGTTTGGTCCATCAGGTCGGCGACATGGTTGATGGCGCCTATGCGTACGGAAGAGAACATGGGCATCGTTTCGGCAGCGAAACCTTCTGCTGTCGGCAGGACGTTGGTGTCTTCCGCAAGCATCCAGCCTGTATCGTTCATTTTCAGCGGCAGGTCGGCGAAGGTGGCTTTAGGCAGGACCTTTCCGTCGGGCAGGGTGAAATTGTTGAGTGTGAATCCCATTGTCAGAGCGGTGTAGTTGGTGAGTATCTCAAGCGAGATGGACTGCTCCGATACGGTCTGTCCGGTGAGACGGTCGATGGTGTAAGCTATTGCGGAATTGATGTTTTCGGTGGTTTTTTGCTCGGTGTTGTCGCTGTTGAGGCAGGACGTTGTGAGTGCCATTGCAGCTACGGCCACGGCCCAAAGAATGGTCTTGAATCTGTTCATTATGTATTATGATTATGTTTACTATATTGCGTCTGCAAATTTACGCCATTTAAGGTGTATGTACAATAAAAATACGTTAATAAGCGACATCGAAAGCATAACGAATCGTAATGCCGGCCTGCCATGGACGTGCGCGCTGCAGGAAGGCGCGGCCTACGCTCACAAAATAGAAAGTGGAATAGTGCGTGTCGGTGAGGTTTTCGCCCCATAGGCGCAGGCTCCAGCGGTCGTTGCCGTCGGCGATGGTGATGTGGGCGCCAAGAGTGGCGTAGAACGGCTGGCGCAGTGTGTTGGCATCGTCCCACCATATCGGACCGGCAGCGCGCACATTGGCTCCGGCGCTGACTGCTGCGTAAGATAGCTTTAAGGGAAGGGACCATTCGGCTGCGGCGAACAGTGTGTGGGCCGGGGCATAGGGGAGTGTCTTGCCGCGGTAGCTGATGCCGCCGCTGGTGTAGGAACGGAAAGTGGCGTGGGTGTAGCCGTACGACGCCTGGATGGTGAGATCGTCGACAGGCGTCCATGTGGCTGATGCTTCAACGCCGCAACTGTGGGCGCGGGCGGCGTTGGTCATGATGCGGCCTGTGGTGCTCCCGGCGGGGAAGGTGGTGAGCTGGCGGTTGCGGGTGTCGATGAAGAACACGGTGGCATCGGCAGTCCATCGTTTGCCGTGCAGGTGGGCGCCGGCTTCGTAGTTCCAGCTTGTTTCGGGACGATAGCTCACTACATCTTCGGGTTTGTAGGCCATGCCGAAGCCCATGAGACGCATTAGTTTCTGTTGCAGCACATCGCTGAACATCTGCACGTTGAAACCTCCGGCTTTATAGCCTTTGGCCACGTTGAGGTAGATGTCGCCAATGGCTCCGAGGCGATAGCTTACGGCCACTTTTGGCAACAGCTGGCTGAAGTTCATGCTCATGTCCCCGCTTTCGTCAATGTCGACGGGGGTGGACATGTAGTGCTCGGTGGTGCCGTCGGGCAGCACGTGCAGGGTGTTGTAGCCGGTGGAGCATGTGCTGTGCCAGTGCAGCGAGTTGTGTTCGAAGTCGTAACGCAAAGCTGCCTCCACGGTCCAGTTGCCGGCAGCATATTTGCTTTCGTGGTAGAGCGCGAAGCCGCCGTTGTGCATGCTGAAGTCGCTGCCCAGTGTGAAGCGGCGCGTGTGCCAGGAAATGGGGTAGGACGGGTTGGCCTGATTGCGGTGGTGCTCGATGAGCTGGGCTATGCCCTGGTCCTTGAAGTCGACAGGAGCATTCATTGTGGAAGGCCGGTAGAAGCCGAACACTCCGCCCAGCCATGAATAGTTGCCGCGTGATCCTCGGGTGAACAGGTCCTCGGTAAATCCCCATTCGCGTCGTTTCTGGGTGAGGGTGAACATGTCGGCGGTCGTGAAGTCCTGGTCGAGGGTCATGTTGTCGTCGAGATATTGCACCGACGTAAGCGATGTGGCCACAATTCGGCGTCCGGCCCATGACACGGTGAGGCCGTCGGAAAAAGTGGTGCGCCTGTAAAAGCATGTGTCGTTGCGGGCTATGGTGCCGGTGGAGGCTTCCGCATACGGGAAGCCTCCCTGGCGCAGCACGCTTGCTGCGGCGGTGTTGGTCAGCGACATGTGGGCGCTGGGGCGCCACGATGTTTTCCATCTTGCCGAGCCTTGGCGCTCGGTGTCGATGCGGGCGCCGGTGGCGGCGTTGCGGAAGAAGCCGTCGCTGCTGCGCATGTAAGCGCTGAGCGATGTTGCCACGGTTTCGCTCAGACGGGTGCGCCACACACCTCCTGCGCGCCAGGTGTTGCCCCGGCCGTAGCCGGCCATTAGGCGCAGCCGCGGTCCGCTCCATGGCGAGCGCGTGTATATGTTTATCTGGCCGGCCATGGCGTTGCGGCCGTTGAGCACCGATTGTGCGCCGCGCCACACTTCCATGCGGTCGATGTTGTCAATGTCGAAGTCGTAGCTGTCTTTATTGAGATAGGGGACACCGTCGATGGTCAGGCCTACCACCGGCTGGTCCATGCGCGAACCGAGGCCGCGCACATATATAGAGGACGTCATGCGCGAACCATAGTCGGGCATAAAGAAGTTGGGTGCGACTTCGCTGAGTCCTTTTGCCGCGCTGATGCCGAGCTGCTGCAGGCGCTTGCCTCGCAATTGCGTGACTGCCGCCACGGCAGCTTCCACTTTTGCGTCCTGCTTGACGCCCATGACTTCTATTGCGCGCAGCGTGCGATGGTGCGCACGGGCGCTGTCCGGTGTCTCGGCAGCCGTAGCCGGCAGCGCAAGAAGTGCCGACAAAAGAGCTATCTGAAATTTATTTGGCATAATCGGGCGTCAAAGTTACTGATTTTTTCACAATTATTCTTAATATGGAGGTATAATACAAATAAATATTGTAATTTTGACTGGATTTTTAACGCAGATCAATGGCAGATATAATGCACGACGACCCACAATTGGTAGAACGCTTGCGCGACCCCGCGACGGTGCGCGAAGCTTTCGGCGACGTCATCGCGCAGTATTCGGAACCGCTTTATCGACAGATACGTCGCATGGTGCAGAGCCATGACGATGCCAACGACTTGCTGCAGAATACATTCCTCAAGGCCTGGAGCAATATTGAGAATTTCCGCGGCGATGCACGCCTCAGCACATGGCTATATAAAATAGCCGTGAACGAAACTCTTACGCATCTTGAGAAAGAACGCAAGCGTCGCGGATTGTCGCTTGACGACCAGGAGGCGGCATTGATCAACACAATAGAAGCCGACACCGACATTGACGGTGACGAACTTGCGTGCAGCCTGCGCAAGGCGGTGGCAACTCTTCCCGAGAAGCAGCGGCTGGTCTTCAACATGCGCTATTATGACGACATGCGCTACGACGATATATCCGCAGTGTTGGGCACCAGTGTCGGAGCTCTAAAGGCTTCTTACCATCTTGCTGTAAAGAAAATCGAGCAATTTTTTTCGGATGATGATTAAACCATCGCGAGTCGGTAGGGTCAAATATGTGTAAAAACTCTCTCTCAACAGACATGAAAGAAGAAAAAGACATACTCAAAACCATTGGCCGGCGCGACGGCATGACTGTCCCCGACGGTTATTTCGCCGATTTTGCCAGGCGGATGGCTGCCGAGCTGCCCGAGCGTCCCGAGTTGGCCGCCATGGGAGCGGCGCAGGCTCCCCGCTCAGTGTGGGAACGTGTGCGCCCATATGTTTATATGGCTGCCATGTTTGCCGGAGTGTGGTGCATGCTCAAGATGTTTACGTCGGTGGCCGGAATGCAGCAGCTCACTCCCATGGAGTTGAATCCTGTGATGGCAGAAGCCTTTGGCAACGAAGACTTCATGAATACCTATGTGTACGATGAATTCAGCGACCGCGACATCATGGACCAGATGCTTGAGGATGGCCTGGACCCTGCAAGTCTCGATTTTGACTTTGACGTGGAAAATACCCAACAGCAATGAAGATACTTTCTGTAGCCGTTATATCTTTCGCAATGTGCGCGTCGGCCATTCCGGCTTTCGCTCAAGGCCCCAGTGAGGAGGACAGACAGCGCTTCCGCGCCGAGGTGCGCAACTACAAACATGAATTTCTTACCCGCGAACTCGAACTTGACCGCGAGCAGCAGCGCGACTTTTTTCCGCTGTACGACGAGATGGAAGATGAGGTCGACCGCATAAGCACAGAGACTCGTGAGCTTGAACGCAAAGTGGCAGCCAGAGCCGATGCAACCGACACAGAAGTCGAAGCGGCAGCCCGTGCCGTGTTCCTCCAGAAGAGCGCCGAGGGTCAGATTGAAGAACAGTATTTCGACCGTTTCAAGCAGATTCTGAACGGGCGGCAGTTGCTCAAACTGCGAAATGCCGAGCGCGAATTCACCCGTCAGCTCATGCGTCAGCACCGCCGCGCCCGTGCGCCCGAACGTTCCCACGGAAAATAAAAGAACAGACAAGAGATAAAACAATAAATCCATCGGCCTTCCGGCCGGTGGATTTTCCATTCGTGCGCATGAAGGGACTCGAACCCCCACGTCCGGAGACATCAGATCCTAAGTCTGACGCGGCTACCATTACGCCACATGCGCGATTTCGCTTGCAAAGTTACTACTTTTTTAGAGAAAGAACAACCCAGATATGAGAATTGCAAAATAATTTTGGGAATTTTTGGCAGATTTATTAATTTAGCGCTTGATAACTTGCCTGTTTTCGCACGCTAACGACGGGCTTGCCAGCCGACCAACGCAAAAGCCAGTCATGATAAATGGACGGGCCTTGGACAGAGGGTTCGGCAATTGTGACATGACTACTTTTAAAACATTCCGATGGCCAGACTTCGTAAAAGAACAACAGAGACCCGCGTTTATTTCGTTCTGTGGCTGATTGTCATAGCCCTTTATCTTCTCGACACAATGAGGGTGAGGTCGCAGATGCAGGAGACGCTTTTCGATATATCCATATTCGGAGGCATGGCTCATAAACTGTTGCCTTTCGCCACCCTGTTCATTGTCAACAACTATTTGCTGATTCCGAGACTGCTGCTTAAAAACAGATGGCGTCTTTATATCGGCGCGACGGCCATTGTGATGGTATTGGTTTTTGCGTACCAGTGTCTTGACTTTCTGAATATCATTCGCGCTATTCCCGATGGAGAGAGAATGTCTCATGCGCATGTGAGGCCATTGATTCCGCTACCTGTGTTGCTTGATTTTGTGTATGATCTTCTTGTGGTTGGCTGTAATCTTGCCATCGCTCTTACGTTTCAGCGGTTCGACGACAGACTTGAGAAGGAAAGCCTTATGAAAGCCAACGCCGAGAGCCAGCTGGCATATCTGAAGGCGCAGATTAATCCGCATTTCTACATGAATATGCTCAACAATATTCATGGTCTCATAGATATTGATCCCGAAAAAGCGCAGTTGATGCTTGTGGATATGTCCAGGCTGATGCGCTTTATGCTTTACGACAGCTCAAAGCCTTTGATTCCGCTTGCTGAAGAAATTGCGTTTCTAAATAAATATCTCAATCTTATAAGGCAGCGCTATCCGGACGACAAAGTGAGCATCACATCCGATTTTCCGTCGGCGGCCGACACACAAGGCATATATGTGCCTCCGCTTTTGTTTCTGGTGTTTATAGAAAACGCCTTCAAGCATGGAGTAAGCTATCAGCGGTCGTCGTACGTAGCGGTGAATATAGAGCTTGCCGACGGTTTTATCCGTTTCCATTGTATGAACAGTGTGCACAGCCGCTCCGATGCCATGTCTGCTGAAAAATCAGGCATAGGATTGAAAAATATCAAGCGCCGGCTCGAATTGCTGTATGACAGTTCGGCTGTCCTCGAGTTCAGCCATAGTGCGTCATCCTATATTGTTAATCTCTCTATCCCTATTTGCGATGTTAAGAACTGTGATAATCGATGATGAGCCGATAGCTCTTGAAAAGCTCCGCAGCTATGTGGAAAAGACGCCGTCGTTGACTCTCGCGGCGGTTTGCCGAAGCGGATTCGAGGCTATCGGGTTTCTTGACGCCAACGAGGTCGACCTTATTATCACCGACATCGACATGCCCGACCTCAATGGGCTTGACATGGTGAAAGCTCTGCCGGAGCCGCCAATCGTCATATTTACCACGGCCTACTCTGAGTATGCTGTCGATAGCTACAAGGTGTCGGCCGTAGACTATCTGCTGAAACCTTACGGATTTGTGGAGTTTTCGCGTGCGGTGAACAAGGCTGTCGAATCGTATGCTCTCCGCAACAACGTTTCCGGGCAGAGCCGTAGCGGGCATCGCAGCGATTCATTGTTTGTAAAGGCCGACTACAGATACGTCCGCGTCGCCCTGTCAGACATACGGTTCATTAAAGGCTATGGAGAATATCTTCAGATATATATTGTGGGAAAGGCGAGTCCGCTGCTCACACTGAGCTCATTTGCCGCCATAATGGAGTGTCTTTCCGGCAGCTTTCTGCAGGTGCATAGGTCCTTTATCGTAAACATGGACCATGTAGAGCAGATAGAACGCAACCGTCTTATTATGGATCCGGACAATTACATACCGGTAAGCGACAGTTACAAGGCAGCTTTCCAGGAATATCTCGGCAGTCACTCGGTGGGCAAAAGCAATAAATAGCCACATCGAGCCACGCAGTTCGTCGGATAAATCAGGCCATTGGTTGAATTAATTCTGCCAATGGTCTTTTTTATAATAATATTGTGGTGTCATATGTAACACCCAAAAACGATATACAATGTTTAAACGCTTGACTGCTGCAATCATGCTGCTCGTTCCTATAGCCTGCTTGGCTCAAGAGGTGTGGACCTATTCCGATTGTCTCGACTATGCCCGCGACCACAACATCTCGCTGATGAAGTCGCGGCTTAATGAAAAAACGTCGGAGTATAACCTCGAGGAGGCAAAGGCGCAGTGGCAGCCCACGCTCGACTTTGCGACGACACACGGGCTTGCGAATTATCCGTGGGGCGAGGGAGACAAGACTTCTTACAGTAGTTCGTATGGACTTAATGCCGCCTGGACAGTGTGGAATGGCGGACAGCGCGAAAACACTATCAGACAGAACAAATTGCGAGTGGACATCGAGCGCCTCAACACCGGCGATTTGCTCCGCTCGCTTGAAACCGACCTGCTGCAAGTCTATTTCAACATCCTATACGCCAGGGAGGCAATAGGCATTTACGAAGAGGCAGTTAAGGTCAGCCGTGCACAGGCAGAGAGGGCGCACCAACTGATGGAAGCCGGCAGGATATCGCGCGTGGACTACGCTCAATTGAATTCCCAGTACGAGCAAGACAAATACTCTCTGGTCAATGCCCAAAGCACTTACGACACGCGGCGCATGGAGCTTAAAAAGATTCTTGAACTCGGCATTGACGCGGATATCACTCTTGCCGATGTGGAATGGACAGCAGCTCAGGTGCTTGCACAACTGCCGCCTGTGGAGGAAAGCTATGCGCTGGCCATGGAGACAGATCTCAAGCTTCAAGGCCTGGATCTTGAAAAATCCGCTTCAAGACTTGACATCGCCATCGCCAAAGCCGGACGCCTGCCAAAAATCGCTCTCAGTGCGGGCGTGGGCACAGGATACTACGCCCCCGGCAATGCATTCGGCACATCCATGAAGCAGAACTGGAGCGAGAGCATCGGACTTACGCTCTCCATCCCAATCTTCGACAATAAGAAGACCAAGATGGCAGTGGCGCGTGCGGAGGTGGCAGAGCTTGACGCACAGCTCGATATAGACCAGCGGCAGACAGAGCTTGCACAGATTGTGGAGAACTGGTACATCGACACCCGTTCGGCGCAATCCCGATACAAGGCGGCTGAAAGCCAGCTCGAATCGGCCATGCTGAGCGACCAACTCACCAATGAGCGTTTCGAACTGGGATATGTCAACACCGTGGAGCTTCTGACAGCCCACAATGCCTACGTTGAAGCGCGTCATACGCTCCTGCAAGCAAAATATATGGCAATGCTCGGGCAAAAAATGATTGAATTTTACAGGAACGCTGAAGTTAAATTTTCTGAATGACAATGAAATATTCCGTACAACTTCTATTAGCTGCAGCAGTAGCATTTTCAAGCGGCTGCACCCAACAGCAGAAAACGTCTCTCGAGACTGTCAGGGTGGAGAAAGGCGAACTCACCGAGACCGTTACGGCCACCGGCACGATCGAATCCGTCACGCAGGTGGATGTGGGCACACAAGTCACCGGCATTATCGATAAACTTTATGCAGACTACAACTCCGTAGTGTCTAAGGGTGAATTGATTGCCGAAATCGAAAAAACGCTGCTCCAGAGCGACCTGGCCAGTGCGGAAGCCAATGTGGAGTCGGCCAGGCTGACCTATGAATACAACCTCACCAACTATGAGCGCGACAAGGCGCTGCACGACAAACAGCTCATCAGCGACTATGAATTTCAGACATCGGCAAAGGACCTGAAAGTGTCTAAGACCGCGTACGACAAAGCGCAGGCCGACAAGGTGAGGGCGGCGAAAAATCTCAATTATGCCGAAATATATTCGCCTATCGACGGCATCGTTATCTCGCGAGAGGTGGAGGTGGGCCAGACTGTCGTTTCCAATATGAACGTGGCCAACCTCTACACCATTGCAGACCTCGACAACATGCAGGTGATAGGCAACGTGGATGAAGCGGATATAGGCAGTGTGAAAGTCGGGCAACCTGTGACTTTTTCGGTAGATGCATATCCCGATATCCTTTTCGAAGGCACTGTGACGCAGGTGCGGCTCAATCCAACCACAGAAAGCAATGTCGTGACCTACGAAGTGGTGGTGAATGCCCCCAATCCCGAGCATAAGCTCATACCGGGCCTCACTGCCAATCTCACCATCTACACCCTGCGTAAGGAAAACATTCTTTTACTGCCTGACAAGGCTTTCACATTCGAGCCGCGCTCATCCGACGACAAGAACCTGCCCCGGCAGGCCGGCGATGCCGATGAACTCAGACTTGAGGACAATCAAAAGTGCGTGTGGCTTGTGAAGGATGGCAAACTTGTGCCTGTCGCTGTCACCATTGGCGCGACAAACGGCATAAAGACACAGATACTTGCCGGCCTGGCCGAAAATGATGTGGTTGCCGCAGACTACAGCACTGTCGTGTCTCAGGGCAACATGCCCCACGACGAGCAGAGCCCGTTCGCGCCGCAGCCTCCGGGGCGCAACAAAAAGAAATAAACTGAAACTGAACGGTTCAAATGAGCGAGAATAAAGAAATCATCCGTATCGACAATTTGCGCAGAGAGTTTGTCGTCGGAAATGAAAAGGTGAAGGCCTTGCGTGGTGTTTCGTTCACCATCCATGAAGGAGAATTTGTGACCATAATGGGCACATCGGGTTCCGGCAAGTCCACTTTGCTGAATCTGCTGGGATGTCTTGACACGCCCACCTCGGGCGAATATCTCCTTGATGGCGTTTCGGTGCAGTCGATGAGCAAGAACCAGCGGGCGGTGATGCGCAACCGAAAAATCGGATTTGTGTTTCAGAACTACAATCTGCTGCCCAAAACCACCGCTGTCGAAAACGTGGAGCTGCCTCTGCTCTACAATTCTGCCGTAGGCGCAAAAGAGCGTCGCGAACGGGCAGTCGCCGCTCTTAAAGCCGTGGATCTGGAGTCGAGACTCAACCATAAGAGCAATCAGATGTCGGGCGGTCAGCAACAGCGCGTGGCCATAGCGCGCGCGTTGGTCAACAATCCTGTGATAATCCTTGCCGACGAGGCTACGGGCAATCTTGACACGCGCACGTCGTTCAGCATACTGATGCTTTTTCAGCAGCTGCATGCGCAAGGCAAAACCATCATTTTTGTGACTCACAATCCGGAACTCGCGGAATATTCGTCGCGCAACATCGTGCTGAGAGACGGCAAAATAATATCGGACACAATCAACGAGCATCCGGCCTCGGCCCGTGAGGCTTTTGAAAAACTCCCTAAAGACACTGATTGACCATGAATATCGCCAACCTGCTTAAAATAGCTCTGAAAGCTCTTTCCAACAATAAGTTGAGATGCTTTCTCACAATGTTGGGCATCATCATAGGTGTCGCTTCTGTCATCACTATGCTGGCCATTGGCCAGGGATCAAAGAACAGCATCAAGAAGCAGATTTCCGAGATGGGGTCAAACATGATAATGATCCATCCCGGAAATATGCAGCGCGGCGGCGTGCGACAGAGTGCCGACGACATGCAGACCATAAAAGTGGCCGATTATGAAGCAATCCGGCACATCCCCGGCGTAGCTGCCGTGTCGCCGTCGGTCAACTCCGGCGGACAGCTTGTCAACGGCAACAACAACTATCCTTCCACAATCTATGGTGTCACTCCGGAATACCTCGATATCAGAAAGTTCAAGGTGAAGGACGGGGCGATGTTCACCGACAACGACATAAAGTCGGCCGCCAAGGTGTGTGTGCTCGGCAAGACCGTAGTCGACAATCTTTTTCCCGGCGGCGACGACCCGGTGGGGCGTGTAATCCGGTTCGGAAAGATTCCGATGACCGTTGTTGGCGTGCTTGAGTCGAAAGGCACCAACTCTATGGGCCAGGACCAGGACGATGTGGTGATTGCTCCATACACGACGGTGATGAAGCGAATACTTGCAATCGACTACATACAAGGCATATTCGCAAGTGCCGTGGATGAATCGCACACCGATGAGACAATAGACCGTATCACGAATCTGCTGCGGGCCCAGCATAAACTCAAAGAAGAGGACGACAACGATTTCGAGATTCGCTCGCAGCAGGAACTGAGCGAGATGATGAACTCCACAAGCGACATGATGACGGTGCTTCTTGCGTGCATAGCCGGAATCTCTCTCCTCGTTGGCGGCATCGGCATCATGAACATAATGTATGTGTCGGTCACAGAGCGAACCCGCGAGATTGGACTGCGAATGTCGATCGGTGCGCGTGGCGTCGACATCCTGTCTCAGTTTCTCATTGAGGCTGTCATAATCAGCGTAAGCGGCGGTGTCATAGGAATTCTTCTGGGCGTAATGGCCACATGGCTTGTCAATCTTATCGCACATTGGCCCGTGTATATCCAGGTCTATTCTGTTGTGCTGTCGTTCGCGGTGTGCACCATTACCGGCGTGTTCTTCGGATGGTATCCGGCAAAAAAAGCGGCCGGTCTCGATCCTATCGAGGCCATCCGATATGAGTGACCGCACAAAGGGGCGGAGCGGCAATTGCCGCTCCGCCATGTATTATCGTCCGAAAGACAGGGTGGTGTAATAGTTGAGGCCTCCTCCGGCGGCGTAACCGCTACCGAAACTAAGGGTGATGTATTGCCCGTCGTTGCCCCACCACACGGCACGTCGGCCGCCACCGGCGAGATTCTGCACGGCATACGGACGTCCGTATGCCGATGTCAGGCTGTTGTAGACGGCGTTGTAGCGTCCGAGATTGTAGCCCGATGTATAGTAGACAAATTCCGAGCCGTCAAGACCGGCGTTTCCGTAGTGCAGGTTGGCTACAGGCCAGCTGTAGTTGAGCATAGGCACATTGGCGAGATACACCACGTTGTTGTCATAGCCGCTCACGTTGTAGCCGTTGTTGATGAGCGCATTTATGCTGAGGTTCACAGTCGTGCCTAATGCCACTCCGAGAATGCTGCGGAACGGGCGCCAGCTGTGTGGGTGCCATGACGGAGGCGGCGGAGCCGGGCGATGATAGGGGCGTGGGGGCGGCATGTTGGGCCGGTGCGGACGTCCGTAGTTCACATGATGGTGGTGGTGTGGTGTTGCCTGTGGTCCGGGCTTTGGCCTCTGCGGGGGACGCTGCGGCTGCCCGTGGTGATTGCCTTGCGGGGGACGCTGAGGCCCGTGCGGTTTTTTATTGTCCGGACGCCCGGGTTGCTGCGGGCGGTTGTTGCCCGGACGGCTTCCATGCTTTTTGCCGTTGCGGCTCTGAGTGGGGCGTGTCTGGTGCTGTTCGGGTTTGTCCTGGCCGTTGTTGCGTCCGCGTGCTTCTGTGCAGGGGGCGCACAATGCTCCGCAGAGGAGCAGGATGGCGATTGTGCGGTATATCTTCTGCATGGTCGTGGATTTTTGTTGGGGTGTATACAAATATGATGTCAAATGGCCGAAAAAGTTTAAAGTCGCGCTAAAAAAAGCGTCAGACGTTTTGCAAATCTGTACTTTTTTGTACCTTTGCATTGGAAACAATTCAAGTGTAAAGAAGAATATGGAACATGTGGCCCGTTTGCTTGCAGGCAAACTGTTGAAAATCAGCGCAATCAATCTTCAGCCCGATAATTCGTTCATCTGGGCCAACGGCTGGAATGCGCCAATGTACACCGACATGCGCAAGACGCTGTCGTACCCCGCTTTACGCACATTCATAAAGATACAGCTTGCACGCCTGATAATGGAGCATTTCGGTGAGGCCGATGCCGTGGCCGGAGTAGCGACGGGTGCCATCGCCTATTCTGCTATGGTGGCTGATGAGCTGGGTCTTCCCTATGCATATGTCCGCACAACGCCAAAAGACCATGGCCTTGAGAATCTGATAGAAGGCAATCTCAAGCCTGGACAGAAAGTGGTGGTTGTCAACGACCTGCTCACCAACGGCTCGCGTTCGCTCCGCGTGGCCCGCACGCTGTCCGATGCCGGCTGCGATGTCATCGGCATGGTGGCTATGCTCGACTTCGGCTTTGATGCCGCAGTGGATATGCTCGATGAGTTCGGCATAAAGGTCAAGGCGTTGAGCAATTACAGCGATATGCTTGATGTGGCGCTTGCCGAAGGAGTGATTCTGCCCTCGGATGTGACCGCATTCAAGGAATGGCACGACGATCCGGAATCGTGGACGCCCGGCTCCGGCGACAATGAATAACAGACAAAAGATATGGCAACATATAAAGCAAAAGCAGTAACTATCAATAAATCGGCAGAGGCCATTGCCGAGCAGTTCGCCGACCTCACCCGTCTGCAGACGCAGCTCGACAATCTGCCCCCGGAGGAGCGTGCGAAGGTGGGAGATGCCCACTTCACCTCCGACGCAATCATCATCAATTCGCCACAAGTGGGCGAAATCAAATTCCAGGTGACCGAGCGCACTCCCGGACGCGTGGCCTTTCAGGCAGGCGGCCTGCCGATGCCTGTGATTATGGCTGTGGACATGACGCCGCTTGGCGCTGATTCCACGGAGGTGCTTGCCTCGCTCGACATTGACATTCCCGCGGTGTTGCGTCCTATGGTTGGCGGCACTATGCAGAAGGCTGTCGACCAGTTCGGTCAGCTGATCACCCGTCTCAATCAGTGAAGCTGAGGCTTTCGGCCATAGCGTTTGCCCTTGCGGCTGCGGCTGCTTCGGGATGTCATCATCTCGACGACGACCGTGTGCCGTTGATGCCGGTGTGGCTTAGTTTCAACACGCAGGCCGACTGGACCCTGTACGGCACACCCGCTGCTACGGATTACAAGCTGTTTGTCAAATCCGAACGCATGCCGGCAAATTACCCTTATACCGCGCTTGATGAAACCGGCTATGGTGGCATATTGCTCGTGTGCGATGTCATGGGCTATCCCAAGGCCTATGATGCCGCTTGCCCGGTGGAGGTGAAGCGTGATGTGCGTGTGCGCGTCAACGCCGATTTGAAAGCAGAGTGTCCAGTGTGTCACAGCACTTTTGATGTGTTCTCGCTTGACGGACATCCGCTTTCCGGCCGTGCGGCCGACGAGGGGTGGGGGCTTCGTCGTTTCAGTGTAGGCCCAGGCACGCGCGGCGAAACTATGGTGGTGCGCCAATAGCGCCATGACGATAAACAACAAGGCAGCCATCGGCATCGGGCCGATGGCTGCCTTGTTGTTTACAGAATATCTTTGCTATTTTTTGACAGGGCATTCGCTGCCTTCGTTGAGCATGAGCTCGGACATATAGCGGTTCTCGCGGTCGATGAGCGTGGAGAGATAGCGCTCGTAGGCGTTGAGGTCGGCAAGCGGATGGCGTGCGACGCCGCTTGTGGCCGCAGCTTCGGCCACGGCGCGAGATACGCGCGGAAGCAGGCGCTTGTCGAATGGCTTCGGCAGGATGTATTTGGGACCGAACTCAAGCGATTTGTCCGGATACAGACGGCGTAGACTTTCGGTAGCCGGCTCGTGTGCCAGCGCGGCCACGGCGCGGGCGGCAGCCAGCTTCATGTCCTCGTTTATCTCACTGGCGTCGCAGTCGAGGGCACCGCGGAATATGTAGGGGAAACCGAGCACATTGTTGATCTGGTTGGAGAAGTCGCTTCGGCCGGTGGCGAAAATGAGGTCGTCGCGTGTGGCAAGTGCCAGGTCGTGGTCTATCTCGGGATCGGGATTGGCCAACGCGAACACGATGGGTTTGGGTGCCATGCTCAGCAGCATTTCGGGCGACATCACGTTTGCCACAGACAGGCCGAGGAACACATCGGCTCCCACAAGTGCGTCGGCCAGGGTGTGAAGGTCGCGTGTGGTGGCGAATTCTTTTTTTGCTCCTGACAGACCGTCGCGGTCGGCGCGTATCACGCCTTTGCTGTCGCACATGACGATGTTGTCGTGCTTTACTCCCAGGGCCATATACAGGCGTGTGCAGGCGATGGCTGCAGCTCCTGCGCCGTTGACCACAAGCTTCACCTCCCCGATGTTTTTACCCTGTATGGTGAGTGCGTTGAGCAGTGCGGCCGCCGAGATTATGGCAGTGCCGTGCTGGTCGTCGTGCATGACGGGGATATCGCATTCTTCGCGCAGCCGGCGTTCTATTTCAAAGCATTCGGGAGCCTTGATGTCTTCCAGGTTGATGCCACCGAAGGTGGGCGTCATGGCCTTTACGGCAGCGATGAAGGCTTCGGGGTCGGCTGCGTCAAGCTCGATGTCGTAGGCGTCGAGGCCGGCGTAGATTTTAAACAGCAGAGCCTTTCCTTCCATCACCGGCTTTGCGGCGAGCGGGCCGATGTTGCCGAGTCCGAGCACTGCTGTGCCGTTGCTGATTACGGCCACGAGGTTGGAACGGCCGGTGTAGCGTCGCACCGCTGTCGGGTTGTCCTTGATGGCAAGACACGGGTAGGCGACACCGGGCGAATAGGCCAGCGAAAGGTCGCCGGGGCAGCTGTAGGGTTTGGTCGGCACCACGGCTATTTTGCCGGGTTGCGGGTGCTCGTGATAGGAGAGGGCTTTTTCTTTGAGGTTGTTCATCTTGAGGTGTAAATCATAAGCTGTCGGCGATGGAGGGATATACGCGGCAGGCCATTCAACAATTCTATTTTTTCTTTTTCCGTAAAACACAAAAATCGTGCCATGGGTTGGTTTTGTCACGCAACTGTTTGCTTAAATTTTGTAAAAAAAAGAGAGGCGACCCGCGGGTCGCCTCTCTTGTGGGGTATGTTCTTGAGCTTTATTTATTCGGCGTCATTCCATGTGCAGTCGAGGAATGTGAATGTGCCGGGGGCAGTCACCTCGAAACGGATAGTGTGGGCGGTGGTTGCACCGTCATAGACGTAGAAGTTGATGGTGTAGGTCACCTGCACGCCGTCCATGGGCATTGCGTCGGGATGAATCTGCGCGAGGACGCCGGGCATTACTTCGGTTTCAAAGCGCTTTTTCATAGTGGCGACCACTTCTGCGTCGGACATGCCCTCGTAGCCGGCGGGATACTGGGCGCGAGCCTTGTCGGCACGGAGGTCTACGTTGTTCTGGTAGGCAGTGGTGCCGCAGTAGTACTCGTTGTTGCCGAAGGAGGTTACATAGCCGAAGCCGCTGGTGATGCTTGTGGAGCCCAGAGGCACGTCGATGTTCTCGTAGACCCAGTCGGTGCATGCCTGGTAGTAGGTGGCGCTGAACTCAATGTTGCGGCCTGCGGGCAGCGTGATTACCACGCTGGGATCGGCCTTCCACTGGCCATTGTTGCGCACGAACTGGAGGGTGGTCTCCTCAATGCCGTCGTTTTCGGCCCATTCGCCGTTGCTGAAGATATACTGGCGGGCGATATAGCCGTTGGCCTCATAATTGTAGAACACTACGAACTCCTGTTCGCCTTCCTGGGCGTAGGGGAATGTCTGCTTAAGGAAGATGGGCAGTCCGAAGTTGGCCTGGGCGGTGGTGAGGTTGCCGAAGGTCTTGCCGGTGATTTCGTTGCACTGGTCGGCACTGAGGGCGGTCACGTCGTTGGGCTTGCTCCAGCGGCTGCCGTTGTAGTAGTACACCTCGGATGCTTTTACCGAAGCGACCTTGGCTACATGGCGCGGTGCGGCTGCGGCCGCTCCGTCCTTGATTTCTGTGACAACGGTGCTCATGTAGCGGCCGCCGGCGATTGCGATGAAATAGCCGTTGACGGTGACATTTGCGCCGTCGGTCAGCTGGGCCTTGAGAGCCTCGGGTGTGAAGTAGGCGCTGCCCTTTGCGGTCTCGGCTCCGTCCACAACGATGTTGATGTTGTTGCCGCTGACGGCCACGGTGCCGGTCATCTGCACATACTGGGCAACTTCGTTGTCGGTGCGGGTGATGAGCGCGTCCATGTCGGCGCCTGTGAGCACCTTGGGCGCGGGATACTCGTAGGTGGTGGCGGTGGGGTCGGTCACCTTGGTGATGGTGGCAGTGGCGAGGTCAAGCTGGAAGCCCTTGTTGTAGGCTCCTACTGTGGCTGTGACTTCGTAGGCGTCGCCGATGGTGTAGGCCGAAGCATCGATGCCTGCGCCATCGTAGGCGAAAACCGAGCCGCTGGCGTCGGTGACGATGATGCCGCGGTCGCAGAAGCCGGTGATCCAGCCCTGGATGGTCACCTGCTGGTCAAGAGCCATGGTGGCTACGACAGAGCTGGGCTTCCATGTTTCAGGCTCTGCAGTGGAGTTGAACACGGGATCTGTGGTGCTCCAGTTGTAGTTGACCACTACATAGTCGCCTTGCTCGGCATCGGGGAATTTCTCGGCAAGAATGCCGGGCACCGATGCGGCAGCAGTGTGGGAGGGAGCGAGCGCTTCTGCGTAGTTCTCGTCGCTTTCGTAGATGGCCTGATAGTCCTCGGTGGTGAGAGTATAGGAGGACGACGCGTTCAGCAGCTCGAGCTCTTCGGGCAGTGCGTCGGCCACGTTGTAGGTCACCTTTACGGCCGAGCCGTCGCTGAGCGAGAAATAGGAGAAGCTCGTCGACGCCAGGAAGGAGGGCAGATAGTCCTCGGCAGTGATTTTGTCGGTGAAGCGGTGGAGCTTGCCCACGTTGGCGAGTTCGGCGGCGAGTTCGTCGCCGGCGAGAGCCTTGTTGGAGGAGTTGGCGGCGATGGCGGCGTAGTCGGCATCGGTGAGGGTGTATTCCACGGTCTGCACGTCAGTGTTGTCGGGCGTGGTGAAACCGTCGAGATAGTCCTCGTTCCAGCTGTTGTCGTCGCAGGCTGCGAGTGCGAGCACGGCGGCGGCTGCGATGAGAGGCTTTACGATATATTGTTTCATTATGTAGTCGGATTGAGAGGATTAGAAGTTAAGACGCAGTTTCATCGAGTAAGTGCGGCCGAAGGAGTAGAACACGAACTGCGCGTTGCGCCAGTTTCCGTCGGTCGTCAGCGGGCTCTGACCGTGGGTGATGTAGTTGTAGTTGAAGAGGTTGTTCACGCTGCCCGAGAGGGTGGCGTCGAGGCCGCCGAAGTTGAAGCGGTAGCTTGCGTGCAGGTCGGTGGTGTGGCCCCAGGGCATTTTCCAGGGCTGGGCCACGTCGAGGGGCTTGGTGAAGCTGAGGTCGCTGGTGTTCAGATACTGGTCGGTGTAGTTGCGGGCTTCAAACACCCAGTCGGCGCCCACGCGCAGGCCGTTGAAGGGTTTGAAGGTGACGCCCAGAGCGCCGGTGGTTTGAGGCGAACCGTCCACCTTGATGCCCTTGTAGTTGAGCGTCGAGCTTGCGTGGTCGGGAGCGTAGATGCCGCTGGCGATGGTGCCGTCAAGGCTGCCTTTCACGACGGCGAGGGGCTGGCCCTGCGAGTCGTAGTAGTAGCCGGTGGCGTTGCTCACCCATTCCCAGTTGCCCATGGAGAGCATGCCGTTGAGCTCAAACCAGGTGGCGGGCTTGTAGGTGAAATCAAGTTCCACGCCCATGTGGCGTGCGTCGATGCCCTGAAGGTTGAGGACGTAGCGGTCGTTGGTGGCCTGCATGTAGCCCGAGCGCATGATGGCGCGGTCGATCCACTTGGTGTAGTAGGCGTTCAAGGTGAGGGCGAACACGCGGTTGGAGAAGCCGTAGCCGATTTCGGCCGAGAAGGTCTTCTCGTTCACGGCGTTCTTGTTGAGGATGTTGCTTACGTTGTAGGCTGCGAAAGCGTTCGAGAAGAAGGGAGCGCGGCTGATGAAGCCCACGTTGAAGAACACGTTGTTGTGGCGGTTGATGTTGTAGTTGGCGCCGCCTTTGATCTGGCCGCCCAGGAAGTTCACTTTGTCGGACTTGCTGTGGGCGTCGTCATAGTAGAAGTGGTCGTCGCGCCAGTAGGTGGTGTGCGAGAGCGCGCCGGACAGAACCATGTTGAGTTTCTTTTCGAGCATGGTGTATTCCACCTGGCCGTACACGCCGCCCTGGAGGGTGAAGCCCTTGAAATTGCGATACACGATGTCGCCCACGCCGAGGTGCTCGTATTTCCAGTTGGGGTCGGCGGCCGCTGCGTTGTTGGCGGCGTTCACGCTTGCGCGGTCGGCGTCGTCCATGTAGTACGAGCCGCCGTACAGGTCGATGATTTTGTTGTTGTGGTCGCCCACATAGTAGCGGAAGTCAACACCGCCGGTCACAGCCAGGCGGTTGCCGTTTTTCTGATCCCAGAACTTTTTGTAGTTCGACACGAGGCCGTACCACTGGTGGCTGTTGTTGCTTTTGCTCATCACCATTTCCGAGCCGGTGGTGCTGGCGGCGTTCATGTCCTGGATTGCGCCGTAGTCGAAGGTGCCGTCGGGGCGGCGGAACTGCATGTTGAGGACACCGTTGGTGGCACCGTTCCACCACGAGCGGATGGTGCTCGTGCGGCCCTGGCCGGAGTAGCCGTAGCCCGACGAAACGGACGCATATACGGAGGTAGCCCACGATGAGGTGTTGTCAATCTGCCACATGTGGCGCAGAGTGAACTGGGGCTTGTGGTAGACGTTGCGGAATGCTGTGCGCTGGCGGCCTTCGTTGTCGAAGCCGTAGTTGGCGTTGTAGCGGTAGGGGCTTTCGCCGTTCATGTAGTTGCGGACGTTCTGCCAGCCTTCGACGTTGAGGCCGTCATAGAGGTTGTTGCGCTGGTTGTGGCTCTGGGGTGCGCCCATGCCGGTGAGAGAGATTTCGTGCTTCTCGTTGATGCGCTTCGACACGTTGAAGAACCAGTTGTAGCCGCTGTACTGCGTGCCCTGGATGTAGCCGTCGCCCCAGCGGTGTGCGCCGAGCACGGTAACGGCCCAGCCGTTTTTCATTACACCGGTGGAGAGCTTGATGCCGTACTGGTTCATGCCGTCGTTGCCCATGCCGTACCAGATGCTGCCGCCCTTGTCCACGTCGAGCGTGCGGGTGGTGATGGCGATGGTGCCGCCGATAGAGGGCGTGGAAAGAATGCTGGCGCCGAGACCGCGCTGTGTCTGCATGCTGCTGGTGACGTCGCTGAGGCCGGCCCAGTTGCTCCAATACACGTTGCCGTTCTCCATGTCGTTGACGGGAACGCCGTTCACGGTCACGGCCACCCACTGGCTCTTGAAGCCGCGCATGCGGGTTTCGGCATCGCCGTAGCCGCCGCCCTGCTTGTTGGTGTACACGCCGGGAGTGGTCTTGAGGATTTCGGGGAATTCCTGGCCGCCGAGTTTCACGTCGATGGTTGCCTGGTCAACGTTGCTCATGGCCACGGGGGTGACGCGTGTCTTACCGATGGCCTGTGTGACGATTACGTCGTTGAGCACGGTGTTGTCGGGCATAAGTTTCACCACACCGAGTTCCTTGGCGGGCTTCAGCTCTACGGATTTGAATCCGATGTAGCTGATTTTTACAGCTTTTGCCTTGTCGGGAACGCTGATTTTGAAATTGCCGTCGTAGTCGGTCACCGCTGTGGCGTTGTGGCCGGGTACGGTGATGGATGCACCGATGACAGGCTCGTCTTGGTCGTCGACAACTTGGCCGGTGACTGTCACCGCCGCATAAGCGCTCATAGCGCTCATGCAGGAAATCCAAATTGTGCAAGCTAAGAGAAGTAGTCTCTTCATACTGAGTTGCTTGGGATTAGAAATGTGATAATATTAGGGTTGGTTGTAAAGAAATTGCACCTGTGTTTTCGTCGCCAAACCCGTGGCGGATGTCTAAATCCTTGTCTGCAACAAAGTGTTAGAGTTGTGGCACAAAGTGTCGTGCGCTATTTGTGGGTAAATGACCCTTTTCTGCGTGCAAAGGTAGTGATTTTTTTATGATAATAAAACTTTTTTAACTGTTTTGTGTTTGTGCTTGTCCCTTTGGGAAGCATTATTTTGTTAATTTTGTGATGTCAATAGTTCCATTTTATAAATAACATATGTGCAAAATCTTTCTGTTTGTGGCTTTCGCGGCGTTCGCTCTGAGTGCGGGAGCGCGCACGGTTGTGGTTGACGGCAGCGACAGATCGCCGCTAATTGCGGCGTCGGTGTTCGATGCCGGCGGCACTATTGTGTCCCTTACCGACACCTGCGGCGCATTCTCGGCGCGCTTGCCGGTGACGGTGCGTTGCATGGGCTACGAGGCCGCCACGCTCGACCACGAAGCCGACACGCTTGCGCTCGAGCCCGCGTCGTACGGACTGCCGGAAATGACCGTCAGCCTCGCCGACCGCGACGTGTTGCGTCTGATCTGCTATGTGCGCGAATACACCGGCTATTTGGGTGGCAACGACACCACGACGATGTTTGGAGAATATATGGTCGACTACATGTTTCCCGTGAAGAAGCTCAAGGGATTCAAGGGTAGGGGAAGGCCTCGCGTCCTTTCGCAGCGCAGAGTGGTCCGCATCCTTGATTCGCACGCCGGCAGCGACAGTATAATTGTAAATCCCGACGACACATACTCTTGGGCGATGTTGCTGTCCTCTTTGCAGGCAGAGAGCGACGGCGAGTACGACAGTTTTCCCGACAGTGTGCTGACCGTTGGCGAACATGTGGTTTCCGGCAGATACGGCCCGCGTGTGGTGTTTCGCACCACGGCGGAGTCTATAAGCTGTTCGGCCGACGGCCTCGCCGACCATAAGGACCATCGCTGGACGCCGTGGTTCACAAAGCTGCTTGGTATGACGATGGAGTTTGCCGAACTGCGCATATCGCAAGCCTTCGCGCGCGATGTCAGCGGAAGCATGAGGCCGGAGAATCTGCTGATGTCCACGTTGAGCATTGAGGCGGTCGGCCGCGGCAAATTGCTGCGCAAAGCCCTCGACAGCAAGTCGCCTGTAGATATAAAGGTATATACGGAAATTTACCCGGTCGACCGCGAGTATCTCACCGTTGCCGAGGCCAAGGAGTGCGAGAAGGATAAGGCCGCCACATGGCCCATGACAGAGTCTTCGGCAGCTCCGTCGCTCGACGCCGCCACCGCCCGCCTCGTGGAGCAGGCGCGCGAAATTCAGCAAAATAAGCAATAATTGCGCGAAAATTGCTAACTTTGCACTCCAAATGCAATCCACAGAATGAAACGTATACGCAATTTCTGCATAATAGCACATATCGACCACGGCAAAAGCACGCTTGCCGACCGTCTGCTCGAATACACCGACACCATCTCGGCCAAGGACATGGAAGCACAGGTGCTTGACGACATGGAGCTGGAAAAAGAACGCGGCATCACCATCAAGAGCCACGCCATACAGATGGCCTACAAGCTTGACGGCGAGGATTACACGCTCAATCTCATCGACACTCCCGGACACGTCGACTTCTCCTATGAGGTGTCGCGCAGCATCGCCGCCTGCGAGGGTGCGCTGCTCATCGTCGACGCCTCCCAGGGCATACAGGCGCAGACCATCTCCAACCTCTATATGGCCATCGACAACAACCTGGAGATTATTCCCATAATCAACAAATGCGACCTCGACTCGGCCAATCCCGACGAGGTGGAGGACCAGATTGTCGATTTGCTGGGATGCGACCGCGAGGACATAATCCGTGCCAGCGGCAAGACCGGAATGGGTGTTCCCGACATTCTGCGAGCCATTGTAGAGCGCGTGCCCGCGCCCGAGGGCGACCCTGACGCTCCGCTCCAGGCGCTCATATTCGACTCTGTGTTCAATCCGTTCCGCGGCATCATCGCATATTTCAAGATTGTGAACGGCACTATCCGCACCGGCGACGATGTGAAGTTTGTGGCCACAGGCAAGGAATATGATGCCGACGAGATAGGAGTGCTCAAGCTCGACATGTCGCCCCGCAAGGAGCTGTCGGCCGGAAATGTCGGATACATCATTTCCGGCATCAAGACTTCGCGTGAGGTAAAGGTGGGCGACACCATCACACATGTGTCCCGTCCTTGCTCCGAGGCCATCGACGGATTTGAGGAGGTCAAGCCTATGGTGTTTGCCGGTGTGTATCCGATTGAGACCGAGGATTTCGAGAATCTGCGCGCATCGCTTGAGAAACTGCAGCTGAACGACGCGTCGCTGACGTTCTCGCCGGAATCATCGGCCGCCCTCGGCTTCGGCTTCAGATGCGGATTCCTCGGCCTGCTCCATATGGAAATCATACAGGAGCGTCTTGGCCGCGAGTTCGACATGGACGTGATCACCACCGTGCCCAACGTGTCGTATCTCGTGCACGACAAGAAGGGCAACGTTTCAGAGGTGCACAATCCTTCCGGCCTGCCCGATGCCACTCTCATCGACTATATCGAGGAGCCGTACATCCGTGCCACCGTCATCACCACGGCCGAGTTCATCGGTCCCATCATGACACTCTGCCTCGGCAAACGCGGCGAGCTCGTGCGCCAGGAATATATCAGCGGCAACCGCATGGAGATGACATTCGACATGCCTTTGGGCGAGATTGTGATTGACTTCTACGACAAGCTCAAGAGCATCAGCAAAGGCTATGCATCGTTCGACTACCACATCCAGGACTTCCGCGAGAGCAAGCTCGTGAAACTCGACATTCTGCTCAACGGCGAAAGCGTGGATGCGCTCAGCACACTCACACACGCCGACAACGCTCTCACCTTCGGACGCCGCATGTGCGAGAAGCTCAAGGAACTGATACCCCGCCAGCAGTTCGACATCGCCATCCAGGCTGCCATCGGTGCAAAAATCATTGCCCGCGAAACCATAAAGGCCGTGCGCAAGGATGTGACGGCCAAGTGCTACGGCGGCGATATCTCCCGCAAACGCAAACTTCTTGAGAAACAGAAAAAAGGCAAAAAACGCATGAAGCAGATTGGCTCTGTAGAGGTGCCGCAGAAAGCGTTTCTTGCCGTGCTCAAGCTTGATTGAGCCACATCCCCCGCCGCGCCTTTTGGATAACAAAAGGCGCTTTCAATTTGTTATAAAAGTGCTCTCTTCCTGTTCAATCGCAACCAAAATGAAAAGACTATCCCCTAACGCCGATCTGCCCGACTTCGCGAGCAATGTGTTCTATGCGGCGCGTCAGGCCCTGCGGCGCCATGCCAGCGGTGGCAATGTGCTGATAGCGGCCACAGTGCTTGCGCTGGCCGTGGCAAATATCCCGGCTCTCAACGGCTATTATTTCGACTTCTGGACACAAGAGGTGCGCCTGCAACTCGGCGACTTCAACTTTTTCAGCCACCACGGCGAACCCATGACGCTGCTGGCGTTCATCAATGATGCCCTCATGGCTGTGTTTTTCTTCTCCATAGGGCTGGAAATCAAGCGAGAGATACTCGTCGGCGAGCTGGCCTCGTTCAAGCAGGCGCTCTTGCCCATCCTTGCCGCTGTGGGCGGTATGGTGGTGCCTGTGTGCATATTCCATGCGTTGAGTTCCGGCACGGAGTATGCCGGCGGCGCAGCCATCCCCATGGCCACTGACATCGCTTTTTCCCTGGGTGTGCTGGCCATGCTCGGCAGTCGCGTGCCGGTGTCGCTAAAGATATTCCTGACCACGCTGGCCGTGGTCGACGACATCGGCGGCATCATTGTCATAGCCGCATTCTACAGCACCCACATCGAACTGTCGCTGCTGCTTGTCGCAGCCTGCCTGTTCGTGGTGCTTCTTCTCGGCTCGCGGATGCGCATCAAGAGTAAAATTTTCTACATCGGCATCGGCGGCATCATATGGTTCCTGTTCCTCAACTCGGGCATCCATCCTACCATCGCAGGTGTGCTCGTGGCCTTCTGTGTGCCCGCCACTCCGGTGTTCGAGCCAAAGAAGTACATAAAGCAGATACGCCGCGCCATATCCAACTTCCGTGGCGACGACGTGGAACTGCTCACCCGCAAATCCATCCTCAACAAAGAACAGATGGACTGGCTGAAAGAGGTGGAGTCGGCATCTGACAAGGTGATTTCTCCCCTGCAGGATCTTGAAGACTCGCTCCATCCCATAGTCAACTTCTTTATCGTGCCTCTCTTTGCATTCGCCAATGCCGGCATTTTTCTGCTCGACACCAATCCGGCGAGCGTATTCGAGGGGATATCGCTGGCGGTCATAGCAGGTCTTGTCATCGGTAAGTTCGTGGGCATTTTCAGCTTCTCGTGGCTCACGGTGAGGCTGGGACTTGCTCCCATGCCGGCCCACAGCAACTGGAAGATGATGGCCTCCATATCGATGCTCGGCGGCATTGGCTTCACAGTGTCGCTGTTCATCGCCACTCTCACATTCGGCGGCGGCGACATGCACTCGCTCGAACTGCTGGACCACGCCAAACTCGGCATCGTGGTGGGTTCGCTGCTCGCGGGCGTGCTCGGTTTTGTGGCGTTGCACTATACCTTGCCAAGGACAGCATCGCCCGACGCTGTTGCCCCGGCTGAAGATTGATTTTGGCGTTTAGACGATTTTTGATATATTTGCGGGATAAATGACAGAGAAAGCCAACATATTTTCCCGTGTCGTACGCTTCTATGCCGACGGATTCCGCCACATGACTATAGGACGCACCCTCTGGGCGATTATCATCATCAAGCTGGTGGTGATTTTTGCCGTGCTCAAACTCTTCTTTTTCCCCGATATCTTAGGCACACGCTACGACAACGACGCCGACCGCGCCGATGCCGTGCGCGAGGCGCTTGCCGCGCCGCCACAGCCGTAGCAATCACATAATCCAAAATATCATGAACGACTTAATGACAGTAGTGGACTGGTCGCGCGCTCAATTCGCGCTCACCGCCATGTATCATTGGCTATTCGTGCCTCTGACTATTGGCCTGTCGGTGATTGTCGCCGTCATGGAGACCATCTACTTCCGCACAGGCAACGAGCGCTGGAAGGCGCTGACAAAGTTCTGGATGACACTGTTTGGCATCAACTTCGCCATAGGCGTGGCCACCGGTATTATCCTTGAGTTTGAGTTCGGCACCAACTGGAGCAACTACAGCTGGTTTGTGGGCGACATTTTCGGCGCTCCGCTTGCCATCGAGGGTTTGCTTGCGTTCTTTATGGAGGCGACGTTTGTGGCTGTGATGTTCTTTGGCTGGAACAAGGTCAGCCGTGGCTTTCATCTTGCCTCCACATGGCTTACGGCGCTTGGCGTCAGCCTGTCGGCCCTGTGGATTCTTGTGGCAAACGCGTGGATGCAGAATCCCGTAGGCATGGAGTTCGATCCCGAGCAGATGCGCAATGTCATGAGCGACTTCCGGGCCGTGGCTTTCAATGCCGTGTCGATGAACAAGTTCTTCCACGCCGTGTTCTCCGGCTGGGCACTCGCCGGAATCTTCGTGGTGGGTGTGAGCAGTTGGCTGCTGTGGCGTCGCAGCAATGTGGCTGCTGCGCGCAGTTCGCTCAAGATAGGAGCGTGGTTCGGTCTCGCAGGCATGCTGCTCACGTTCATGACGGGCGACGGCTCGGCTGTGCAGGTGGCCCGTGTGCAGCCTATGAAACTTGCCGCGATGGAGGGGCTCTACGATGGTTCCGTAGGCCAGGATCTCGTGGGCTTCGGCATCCTTAATACTGACAAGCGCCCCGGCGACGACGCAGAGCCGATGCACTTTGAAATATCGATTCCTTATGGCCTCAGTCTGCTTGCCAACCACGATGCCAATAGTTTCGTGCCGGGCATAAACGACCTTATAAACGGTATAGAACTGACACCTGCCGGCGACACCGTGCACACAGTCAGCTATGCCGAACGCATAGAGACAGGACGCCGCGCACAAGCCGCCCTGCGCGCCTACAACAACGCTAAAAAGACCGGCGACAAGGCCGCTATGGATGCGGCTGCAGCCGATGTGGCCCGCGATTTCCGCTACTTTGGCTATGGCTATCTCGACAATGCCGAGCAGGCCGTGCCGCCGGTAGCTCTTACCTTCTACGCTTTCCGTGTCATGGTGATGTTGGGATCCTTTCTGCTGTTTGTGCTCGTGGTGATGGCTTTTGCCTCGCTGTTGCGCCCGCGGGCGCTTGAGAACAGGTGGGTGCTTTGGGCCGGCATGGTTTCGCTTCCGTTGGTGTGGATATGCAGCCAGGCCGGTTGGGTTGTGGCCGAGGTTGGCCGCCAGCCCTGGACCATTCAGGACCTTTTGCCTGTGTGTGCCGGCATCAGCGACGTGCCGGCATCGTCCGTGCAGACCACCTTCTGGATGTTTGCCGTAATCTTCACGCTGCTGCTCGTTGCCGAGGTCAGCATCATGGTGCGTTTCATCGTGCGCAGTTCACGTTCTGATATCGAAAAATCCAATAATTGATTCGCCTTATGACACAACTTGGAATCCTGCAGGCCTATTGGTGGCTGCTTATAGCCGTGCTTGGAGCGGCTCTGGTGTTTCTGCTTTTCGTGCAGGGCGGTCAGACGTTGCTGTGCGGTGCGCGCACAGAGACGGAGCGCCAGTTGATGGTCAATTCGCTCGGTCGCAAATGGGAGCTCACGTTCACTACGCTTGTCGTGTTCGGCGGCGCATTCTTCGCCTCCTTTCCGCTGTTCTACTCTACGAGTTTCGGCGGCGCCTACTGGCTGTGGATGCTCATTCTTGTCAGCTTTGTGGTGCAGGCCGTCAGCTACGAGTACCGCCGCAAAAGCGGCAATGTGTTCGGCACTCGTTTCTACGACGCGTTGCTTATGTTCAATGGTGTTTTTGGCTGTGTGCTGCTTGGTGTGGCCGTGGCCATGATGTTCTTCGGCGCGGAGTTCACCATCGCCAAGGGCAACTTGCTCGACGGCTCCGATCCGGTGATTTCGCGCTGGTCGTCCACTCATGGCCTTGAGGCTATTGCCAACTGGCGCAATCTGCTGTTGGGTGCGGCGGTTTTCTTTCTTGCACGCACTCAGGCGGCTCTCTATTTTGTCAACAACATTTGCGGCGACGGCTCTTTTTCGGCGCGCATGCGCCGTGTGGCGCTGACCAACGGCCTGTGCTTTGCCGTGCTTTTCGTCGGCTTCCTTGTTGTGCTCGTGCTCGCTCCCGGCCTGCGTCAGCAGTCCGACGGGACATTCCTTCACGAGCCCAATCTCTATCTTCACAATCTTCTGCACATGTGGTGGGCGCTTGTCATGCTGCTCGTCGGCGTCGTGGCCGCGCTCTACGGCATATTCCGTACGGCTGTCGACAAGCGTTGGCGCTCCGGCATCTGGTTCGGCGGCATCGGCACGGTGCTCGTGGTGATGGTGCTTTTCTTTGTTGCCGGTTATGGCGACACGGCATATTATCCGTCGTTGCTTGACCCTCAGAGCTCGCTTTCGCTGGCAAATTCTTCGTCGTCGCTGTTCACGCTGCGGGTGATGAGCTGGGTGTCGATAAACGTTCCTTTTGTGCTCGCTTATATTATATATGTATGGAGCAAGATGAATTCCCATCCTCTCACTCCATCCGAGCTTAACCGCGAACACCACCAGTACTGATGGCCGACCTCTTCTACACGATAGAAGCGCCAAGCGACGCGCAGTACACCGAGAAGCGCAGCAAGTTCCTTGCCTTTGCCTTTCCTGTGTGCACAGCCGCCGAGGCCAAGGCGGAAGTGGCGCGGATGCAGAAAAAGTTCTACGACGCACGCCATGTGTGCTGGGCCTATATGCTCGGGAGTGCGCGCACTGATTTTCTAAGCAACGACAACGGAGAGCCGAGCGGGACAGCCGGCAAGCCGATCCTGGGGCAGATAAACTCACTCGGTCTTACGGACGTGCTGGTAGTGGTGGTGCGCTACTTCGGCGGCATCAAACTCGGTACGTCGGGCTTGATTGTGGCCTACCGCACGGCGGCACGCATGGCTCTGGACGCCGCTGTCATTGTCGAACGTCACGATATGGCGCGCGTGCGTTTTCATTTTCCCTATGCCTCGATGAACGCAGCCATGAAGCTGACCAAGGATTTTGATGTAAGGGTGGTGGAGCGTGACTTTGACAACACATGTTCGTTGACCCTCGAGATAAACGCCGACTCGGCCCCTATGCTGCTCGCCCGTATCGCCGACATTGACGGAGCTACCATCGCCGACTGAAACATTTCAAACATATAATCAATATCATATATCAAGCAATGAACAAAACACTCAACGCAATTATCATGAGTGCATCAGCCATTCTCGCCGCGGCCGGTTCCGCAGCTGCGGCCGATGCCCCGATGATTGACCGCGTGGACTTCAAGAGCGAGTCCGGCGTGTTCGACATCGATGCCCTTGAGGCGCTCGGGCGTGTCAGCTCGCCCTGTGTGAGCCCCGACGGAAAGACCGTGCTTTTCGGCATCTCCTACGAGAGCCTTGAGCAGAATGCCTCCAACAACGACCTCTACACTCTGAACCTCGACGTCAAGAACGCACAGCCCGTGCGCATCACCTCTACGCCCAAGAGCGAGAGCGGCGCCGTGTGGATGGCCGACGGGCGCATCGCCTTCCTCTATCCCGACGCCGACGGGGCCATGCAGATGTGGCTCATGAACGCCGACGGCACCGACCGCATGCAGGCGTCGGAGCACAAAGGCGGCATCAGCGGCTTCCTTATCTCGCCCGACGGCAAAAAAGTGGTGGTGATCGGCAACGTCAAGTATGCCCGCACGGCCGCCGACATCTATCCCGACCTGCCCAAGGCCACCGGCCGCGTGGTCGACGATCTCATGTACAAGCATTGGGACGAGTGGGTGACCGAAATTCCCCATCCCTTCATCGGCGACTTCGACGGCAAGACTGTCACCGGCCTCAAGGACATCATGGCCGACGAGCCATTCGAGGCGCCTATGAAGCCGTTTGGCGGCGTGGAGTCCTTCGCGTGGAGCCCCGACAGCGAGATGCTGGTGTATGTGTCCCGCAAGAAGACAGGCATGGACTACGCGGTGTCGACCAACTCCGACCTCTATCTCTATCACCTCGCCACCGGCAAGACGCACAATCTCACCGAAGGTATGCTCGGCTACGACACCATGCCTGCGTTCTCTCCCGACGGCAAGACGCTGGCATGGCTCTCGATGGAGCACGACGGCTATGAGAGCGACCGCAACCGTCTCTTCATTCTCGACTGCGCCACGGCCGAGAAACGCGACCTCACCGCCGACTGGGACTACACCATCGATGAATTCGCATGGGCGCCCGACGGCAAGAGCATCTATTTCATCGCCCCCCATCAGGGCGTTATACCGGTGTTCTCTATCGACGTGAAGACGCAGGCCATCCGCAAACTCACCGATGTGTGTGCCGACTTCACCTCGCTCGCTCCTGTCGGCAACGACCGTCTCGTCACCATGAACCATAGCATGCTTCGCCCCAACGAACTGCAGCTTATCACCCTCAAGGGCAAGAAAGCCCCCGTGCTTACGCCCCTCACCGACGTCAACGGATTCATCTTCGCACAGGTTGACATGCCTGCCGTTGAAAAACGCATGGTGCCGACCACCGACGGCAAGGAGATGCTTGTATGGGTGGTGTATCCGCCCAAGTTCGACGCCACAAAGAAGTATCCTGCCATCCTCTATTGCCAGGGCGGACCGCAACAGCCCGTCAGCCAGTTCTGGAGCTATCGATGGAATCTGGCACTCATGGGTGCTAACGGCTATATCGTAATAGCACCCAATCGTCGAGGCCTTCCCGGTTTCGGCACGGAGTGGAACGCGCAGATATCCAAGGACTATCCCGGTCAGAACATGCAGGACTATCTTGCCGCGGTCGACAATCTCAAGGCCGAGCCCTATGTGGACGACGCCCGCATCGGCGCCACCGGCGCCAGCTACGGCGGTTTCTCTGTCTATTGGCTTGCCGGCAATCACGACGGTCGCTTCGCCGCCCTTCTGGCTCATGCCGGTATCTTCAACATGGAAGCCCAGTACCTCGAGACAGAGGAGATGTGGTTCGCCAACTGGGATATGGGTGGTGCCTTCTGGGAGAAGGACAATGCAGTGGCGCAGCGCACGTTCGCCAATTCACCCCACCGCTTCGTCGACCGGTGGACTGCTCCCATCATGATTTCACACGGCGAATACGACTACCGCATACTCGCTTCGCAGGGAATGGCCGCTTTCAACGCTGCCAAGCTCCGTGGCATCCCTGCCGAGATGGTGATCTATCCCGACGAGAACCACTGGATTCTCAAACCCCAGAACGCAGTGATGTGGCAGCGTCTTTTCTTCCGTTGGTTTGACCGCTGGCTCAAGGACGAGAAGTAATCCCGTCTTTCTCCATACTTCTGTTGCAGGGCTTATAGGGCGTGCATGCCTTGTAGGCCCTGTCTTTATTCTTGAAAGTTAAAAATATTTAACAAAAAAGCGCTAAGGCATTGCTATGTACGAAAAAAAACGTACCTTTGCAGGCCGATTATGTCCAATTAAAGCATCAGCGGCATTCGGGCGAAGTGCTTTTGGCCGAGCAGCGCCTTCGTGTCGCACATTTAATTAACAACTAATCAAGAAATTACTAAAGTGGATACTTTAAGCTACAAAACCCTTTCGCCCAACGCACAGAGCGTAGAGCACCAGTGGGTGGTGATCGACGCAACGGACCAGCCCCTTGGCCGTCTGTGCTCGAAGGTCGCAATGCTGCTCCGTGGCAAAAACAAACCCAGCTACTCCCCCAACGTGGAGTGCGGCGACAATGTTATCATCATCAACGCCGACAAAGTGCTTCTGACCGGTAAGAAATTCACCGATCGCATCTACTACAACTTCACTGGCTATCCCGGCGGTCAGCGCGAGCTCACCCCCGAAGTGCTCATGAAAAAGAGCTTCAACAAGCACATCAAGCCCGGCATGCACCCCCTCTTCATCCGTGTGATGAAAGGAATGCTTCCCAAGAACCGTCTTGGCCGTCGACTGATCGAGAACATGCACGTGTACAATGGTCCTGAGCACCCCCACGCTGCCCAGAACCCCATCGTTGTAGATGTTAACACCCTGAAATAATCGTAAGAAGCATGGAAAATATCAATGCAGTTGGCCGTCGTAAGGCCGCCGTCGCACGCGTAATCCTCAAAGAAGGCACCGGCGTCATCACTATCAACAAGCGCCCCCTCGAAGTGTACTTCCCCTCTTCGATTCTTCAGTTCATCGTCAAGCAGCCCCTCACCACTCTCGACGCTGCCGAAAAGTACGACATCCACGTCAACCTCGACGGTGGTGGCTACAAAGGCCAGGCTGAGGCTCTCCGTCTCGGCATCGCCCGCGCACTGGTGAAAATCAACCCCGACGACAAGGCTGTGCTCCGCAAGGCCGGCTTCATGACCCGCGACGCACGCGCCGTAGAGCGTAAAAAGCCCGGTCAGCCCAAGGCCCGCAAGCGCTTCCAGTTCAGCAAGCGTTAATCGCGCATGCTGTCGCCGCCCCCGCAGGAGCGGCATAAAACGGTCCTATAGCAGGACAGTGTTTAGTATCTAAACCGCGTGGATGGACACGTTCCCTACCGCCCGGTTGCATTTCCCACAAGAACGTAAACCAACAACACAAATTAAAAGTATGGCAACACCCACTTTTGACCAACTTCTCGAGGCAGGATGCCATTTCGGCCACCTCAAGCGTAAATGGAATCCCGCCATGGCTCCTTACATCTTCATGGAGCGCAATGGTATCCACATCATCGATCTCTATAAGACTGCCGCTAAGCTCGACGAAGCTGCAGCCGCTCTCAAGAATATCGCCAAGCAGGGCAAGAAAGTGCTCTTCGTGGCAACCAAAAAACAGGCCAAGCAGGTAGTAGCCGACAAGGCTGCCGCCGTGAACATGCCCTACGTCATCGAACGCTGGCCCGGCGGCATGCTCACCAACTTCCCCACCATCCGCAAGGCTGTGAAGAAGATGACCACCATCGACCGCATGGCCAAGGACGGCACCTTCGACAACCTCAGCAAGCGCGAGCGTCTGCAGATTTCGCGCCAGCGCGCCAAGCTGGAAAAGACCCTCGGCTCCATCGCCGACCTCAACCGTCTGCCCAGCGCACTCTTCGTAGTCGACGTGCTCAAAGAGCGCATCGCTGTCGCTGAGGCCAACCGTCTCGGTATCCCCGTGTTCGCTATGGTCGACACCAACAGCGATCCCAACGGCGTTGACTTCGTGATCCCCTGCAACGACGACGCATCCAAGAGCATCGAACTCGTGCTCGACACCGTCATCGCCGCTATGGCCGAAGGTCTCGAAGAGCGCAAGGTCGAGAAGGTCGACACCGAAAAGGATGCTCCTGCAGCTGACGCAGCTCCCCGTCGCGAACGCCGTCGTGTGCGTCGCTCCGATGTTGAGCCCGAAGCAGCCGCAGCTCCCGAAGAGGAAGCAGCAGCGCCTGCAGAAGAAGCTGCCGAATAATTCCGGCATGCTGCTTGAAATAAACTTAGTATAACCCGCAAAACATCTACAATATGGCACCATCCATGGCAGATATCACCAAGCTGCGCCACCTTACAAGCGCCGGCCTGATGGACTGCAAAAAAGCTCTGGCCGAGACCAACGGCGACATTGAAGCTGCCGTTGAAATCCTCCGCAAGAAGGGCCAGGCCGTAGCCGCCAAGCGCGAAGACCGCGAGGCTGCCGAAGGCTGTGTACTTTCCAAGCACGAAGGCAATTTCGCTGCAGTGCTTGCCTTGAAGTGTGAAACCGACTTCGTAGCCAAGAACGCCGGCTTCGTTGCCCTCACACAGGAAATCCTCGACGCCGCTGTTGCCGCCCGCTGCAAGACCCTCGACGATGTCAAGGCTCTTGAAATCAACGGCCGCACCGTTGCCGACCTCGTGGTCGAAGAAACCGGCAAGACCGGCGAAAAGACCGAAATCGGCGCATATGAGAGCATCGAGGCTCCCTCCACCATGAGCTACAACCACCTCGGCAACAAGCTCGCCACCATCGTGGGCTTCAGCCAGGAAGGCGTTGACTATCAGGTGGGCCGTGACGTGGCCATGCAGGTCGCTTCCATGAACCCCGTGGCTGTGAGCCGCGACGCTGTTCCCCAGGCCGTTGTCGAAGCCGAATACAATGTGGCTATCGAAAAGACCAAGGAAGAGCAGGTGAAGAAAGCTGTTGAGGCTGCCCTCAAGAAGGCCGGCATCAACCCCAACCTCGTCGACAGCGAAGCCCACATCGAGAGCAACATCGCGAAGGGCTGGCTTACTGAAGAAGAGGCTGCCAAGGCTCGCGAAATCGCTAAGACAACTGCCGAGGCCAAGGCTGCAAACCTGCCCGAGCAGATGATTCAGAACATTGCCAACGGCCGTGTCAACAAGTTCTATAAGGAGTCCGTGCTCATGGAGCAGGAGTTCATCAAGGACGGCAGCCTCACCATCGCTGCTTACCTCGAACAGGCTTCGAAAGGTCTTGTCGCTGTAGCCTTCAAGCGCGTTAATCTGAATCAGGACTAATCGCGAAAGCGTCATAACTTATGCTATAGACAGAGTCTGCACACTGCGTGCAGGCTCTGTTTTGTTATTGTTGTGTTATAAAAATATGTTTTATAACATGTTTTTCAAAAACTTTTTGTAACTTTGCAGTGTTATTTAAGTGAAAAGATTGATGAGAGCTAAGCGCCGGAGGGCGCTTGATGATTTACATCTCGGTTTTTATTAACTAAAGGTACAATATTATGAACATGATCAAGAAAGCAGTAGAATGGTACTGCATTGCAAGTTCCGCGCTGTACAGCGCCGACATGGGCAAGACCGACGCGTTCGAACGTCTCAATGAGATTGTGCGCCATTGAAGCCCACGGCAGAGATGCCTTGACGCAACGCCTGCCGCATTTCTAACCTGATATTCACTTTTAAATATAGCATGAGCGCCCCTCCGGAGTCCCGGCGGCGGCGTTTTTTTGTGTGTTTTAATGGTGCGTTTCGAAGATATTTTCTATCTTTGTAGGACAATAGGACGCCATCTTGTTTTGGCGATGCAATCATATAGCTTACAAGAGTTTATGAAAATTCGTTATATCGCAATATCAGCGCTTGCGCTCGCATGCTCGACTTTCTTCGCCGATGCACGGCAAAACCAGGCTGTCGTTGACCTCGCACGGTTCACCGCTCCGGCCAACAAGCCGGTCGCGCCCGAGAATTATTCATATCTGCCGGACGGAACGGCATTGCGAATGAGCGCGGACGGGCGCGCCATAGTGCGTGTGGACCTCAAGACCGGGAAGGACGGCGATGTGCTGCTCGATCTGGGCCATACGCGCGAGAACACCATAGCCGACATGGACGGGTACACCGTCAGTCCCAACGGCGAGCAGATTTTGGTGTGGCGTGAGACACGGCAGATATACCGCCGCTCGTTCGAGGCCCGCTATTATGTGTATGAAGTGCGCTCGCGCCTGTTGCGGCCGCTCAGTGCCGGCCACGCGTTTGTGCAGAGCCCGGTGTTTTCGCCGGATAGCCGGATGGTGGCCTTTGTGGCCGGAAACAATATATATATCAAAAAACTCGACTATGACACCGAGGTGGCCGTGACTACCGATGGAGAGCGCAACAGTGTGATAAACGGCGTGCCCGACTGGACCTATGAGGAAGAGTTCACGACCACATGCTCCATGGCATGGGCTCCGGATGCGCTCACCCTCAGCTATCTGCGCTACGATGAGAGCGATGTGCCCATGTACAGCTTCCCTCTTTATGAAGGTTTCTGCGACCCGCGCACGGAGTACGCCCTTTACCCCGGCGCATACAGCTACAAGTATCCTGTGGCCGGTGCTGTCAACTCGCGCGTCAGCCTGCATAGCTACGATGTCGAGACCCGCAAAATCAAGGATATTGAGATTAAGGCCCCCGGCATAGAGTACATTCCGCGCATCGGATATGGCGACACTCCCGAGCGTCTTGTGGTGGCCACGCTCAACCGCGATCAGAACCGTTTTGAAGTGTTTTCCGTCAACCCGAAGAGCACGGTGGTCAAGAGCATATATGTGGAGGAAAGCAAGGCGTGGATTGCGCCCGAGACTTATGAACAGCTCCACCTGGGCAAGACAGGCATGGTGGTGATGTCGTCGCGCAGCGGCTTTTCCCAGCTCTATGAATATGCCTACACAGGCACGCAGCTGCGCCGGATTACCGCCGGCGACTATGATGTCACTGCCTATTACGGCGCGGACGCAAAGGGCAATCACTACTATCAGGTGGCCGCCCCCACGCCCATGGACCGCACCGTGCGGCGTGTCGACTCAAAGGGAAAGGAACAGACACTCTCGCCGGCAAGCGGCACAGCTTCGGCCGAGTTCACTCCGGCCATGGATATGATGGTGATGTGCCACAGTGCGGTGGACAAGGCTCCTGAGTACAAGCTGATGACCTCGGCCGGGGCCTCAGTGCGCACCATTGAGGACAACAGCAGCTATGCCGCGCAGTATGCTTCGCTCCCCGTCAAGGAATTCTTCGAGATGACCACCGATGGCGGAGAGAAACTCAATGGCTACGTCATAAAGCCTGCCGGAATGCAAGCCGGGCGCAAGTATCCGGTGATTATGTCGCAGTACAGCGGCCCCGGGTCGCAGAGTGTGCTCAACCGCTGGAGCGTCGACTGGGAGCAATATTATGCCACACAGGGCTATGTAGTGGTCTGCGTGGATGGTCGCGGCACCGGTGGCCGCGGGCGTGCGTTCAGCGATGTCGTGTACAAGCGTCTTGGCCATTATGAGACCATCGACCAGCTTGCGGCCGCGCGCTATGCAGCCTCGTTGCCATATGCCGATGGCTCGCGCATAGGCATCTATGGATGGAGCTACGGCGGCTACGAAGCGCTGATGTGCGCCTCGGCCGATGGTTGCCCCTATGCAGCCGCGGTGGCTGTGGCGCCGGTGACCGACTGGCGCTATTACGACACGGTGTATGCCGAGCGCTATATGCTCACTCCCCAGCAGAATGCCGACGGATATGCCGCCTCCGCGCCTCTCGGCCGCGCCACGCGCCTTGCCTGCCCCTTGCTCATCATGAGCGGCACGGCCGACGACAACGTGCACATGTTCAACACGATGCAATATGTGTCGGCCCTTCAGTGCGCCGGAATGCTCTGCGACATGTTTATCTTCCCCAATATGAATCACAGCATCAACGGCTGCGACGCGCGTGCCGTGGTGTATGCTAAAATGCTCGATTTCTTTAATTCGAAATTGAAATGAGAAACTCGTCGATATTGTCGGTTACGCTGCGGACGCTGTTTCGCAGTTGGGCGATTTCAGTAGGTTTCGTCGCTCTTGTCACGGCCACGTGCTGGTTTGTCAGCAAGACCCTGTTGCCGGCCATTTTGCTGGTGCTCGCCTACGTCATCTCGGCCGTAATGAACGCGCGCCGCATGAATCCGCAGCAGGTGTGCCTGCGCATGGCATGGACCGTGCGCAGCACGTTCATCGTTTCGGCATTTGTGATGTTTGTACTTGTGCTTCTGCATGTGCGCTCGATTTTCGGAGGACGCTTTGACGCTCCGGGTTTCAATCCGAAGATACCTTATATCACAGGTATAGTGATGTTCACTGTCGGGTCGGTGGTGAGCCTTTATGCCATCGTAATGGGCCGAAGCCTTGGTGTGTGCCGGACATGCCGCCGCCTCTACGGCGACTACGACAGCAACAGCCTTGCCTCGTCGCTCTTCAACGACGAGTCCGGCCGTCAGCTGCGTCTTTTCTTCTGGATGTGCACCTGCATCGCGGTGGCGCAGTGGGTCTATTTCTTTGTGTTCTTCATAAATGTGAACTTCAATAGCCCCGATTTCTTTTTCTTCAACTATATGCCGGTGGCAGTGTATGTGTTCTCGCTGGTGTTCCTGGCATCGCGCTATTACGGCATCGGTGAGGCTTACCGCGCTTCCGTCGCCGATGGGATGACTTTGCGCCACGGCAGCGACCTGCGTTTCATGGTGACCAATGGCGACGACATGCTTCTGCATGAAAATGCCGAAGGGCAGTGGGACACGCCGTACAAAGCCCGTGTGGATGCGGCGCAGGTGAGCGACGGAAAGGCACTCGAACGCTTCGTGGCGCTCGGCGGTCCGGACGACACGCAGATGCGTTTCCTTTATACGAACAAGACGCAGAGTGGCGAGAACATCGTTCATTACGCGGCGTTTGTGAGCGACGCCAACAAGGACAATGCAGCGCGTGGAGGCCGGTGGTTTTCAAGCTATGAAGTGGACCGTTTCCTGCATTCCGGGCAGCTCGCGCCCATGTTCGCCAACGAGCTTGTGCGCATCTATACCATCACTATGGCCTGGAAAACCTACAATCGGCAAGGACGCCGTCTCTATCCCATCAAACATTACAGGCCTATATTCCGTCTGCGCGATTTCAAGGAATGGGACGTGGACTATAACGACCCTGCATGGCTGCAGATTTCCGAGGAGAACGAGGACAGCCGTTTCTATCGCGCGCGCCGTCTGCTGCGCAAATGTCTGAGCATATTCAACCGCTGATGGCAATGTCGCCGCTTGTAGTCATCACCGGCCCCACGGCCTCCGGAAAGACACGCCGGGCCGTAGATGTGGCCAGGGCGATAGGCGCGGAGATTATCAGCGCCGACTCTCGCCAGGTGTACCGCGGCATGGACCTCGGCACCGGCAAGGACCTGGACGAGTACGGCGACGTGCCGTACCACTTGATTGACATAGCCCCGGCCGGCTACAAGTACAATCTATATGAGTATCTGCGCGACTGTGATCGCGCCGAAGCCGATGTGCGTGCCCGCGGCCGGGTGCCTCTGCTGTGTGGCGGAACGGGCCTGTATGTGGAAAGTGTGCTTAAAGGCTTGCATCTGCCGGAGGTGCCGGCGAATGAAGAGCTGCGCGCCGCGCTTGACGGGAAATCGCTTGAAGAGCTTACGGCTATTCTGGCGCAGATGAAGCGCCTTCACAACACCACCGACGTGGACACGCCAAAGCGTGCCGTGCGTGCCATTGAGATTGAGCGATATTATCTTGAACATCCGGATGCGGCCGTTGCCGCATCGCCCCGTCCGCGCACCGATGCCGTGGTGGTGGGCGTGGACATTCCCCGCGACGAGCGCCGGCGTCGCATTTCCGCGCGCCTGCAGGCGCGTTTGGAGGCCGGCATGACCTCGGAAGTGGAGCGGCTGATAGCGGAGGGTGTTAATCCCGACGATCTTATTTATTACGGCCTGGAGTACAAATACATCACGCTTTATGTGACCGGGCGCATCACCCGCGAGGAAATGGCGTCGGGCCTGGAAACGGCCATCCATCAGTTTGCCAAGAGGCAGATGACATGGTTCCGCGGCATGGAGCGCCGTGGCTATCCAGTGCATTGGCTGGCGTGGGACATGCCGGCCGATGATTTTGTCGAAGAAGTAAAGACGCTGATAGCCGATGCGCAGGCTTAGTGCCATATGTGCCTTGTCGGCCGCGTTTTCGGCCGCAGTCGCGCAGGAACTGCCGGCGCGCCTCGACAGCATAGGTGTGCCGGCCGAGATGGTGATGCATTGGCGTGTGAGGCCCCATGAGCAGGGCAAGTGCACGTGGGGCATAGTGTGGAACGTGGTTTCCTCCGGCTGCTTCGACGGAGCTGAAATCACTCTTCACGATGCGCGCTACGACGATGCCTTGGGGCGGGAGGCTGCCGAGCTGAGGGTCTACAGCGTGCGCGACGGAATCATTGCCTCGGAGAATATCACGCAATTCGCCCCCGCGTCGTCCATGCGCGACGGTGGCGGCTCGCTGCGTCTGCGAGTGTCCCGCGGAAGTGCCCGTGCAGTCCTTGAAGCCGGCTATGGCAAGCCCGAAATCAGCCTGCCTGTCAGTCTCGGCACGGGGCGCAGGGTGGGGCGGTATGCGCAGTGCAAGGCCGACACGCTGCGCGACGAACTGCGCGTGGAGAGCCTGCCCGAGCCGGTGTATGCACGGTTTGAAAGCGTCGGCAGCCTGCGCTCGCATCTTGCCGCAAGCGACGACGCGAATGAGGCGGAATGGGTGTACTACGACCGCGACACCGATCCGCGGCGTCTGTCGCTCGGCGGCGAATACAGATTCGCCACCGTATCCGACGGCAGCGGAGGCTACGATATTGTGCTCGTGGCGGGTTCGGACTGGCCTGCGTTGCGCATAAAGGGGCGTCTGCGCCCCACGGGATTCATCGGGCAATACGACCTCGAGTGGCTCGATGCATCCGGCGAGCCGATGGGGCCCGACTGTTCGGCGCTTATTACAGATGCCTCGCTGCTCACATTGCGCTTTCCGCTATACGGCGGCTCGGTGCGCTACCGCCGTGCGGTGGCCACTGATTAATGTTTGCGCATTACCAAAAAAAACAGTAAATTTGCAGCATAAAACGAAACCTCAAAAATACAAATAGAGAAATGAGAAAGAACATTGTAGCCGGCAACTGGAAAATGAACACCACGCTGCCCGAAGGCGTGGCTCTTGCCAAGGAAGTGAACGAAGCTCTCAAGAGCGCTGACGCGAAGTGCGATGTCATCATCTGCACCCCCTTCACCCACCTCGCAAGCGTCAACGCTGTCATCGACAGCAAGCTTGGTCTGGGCGCCGAGAACTGCGCCGACCACGCTTCCGGTGCCTACACCGGCGAAGTGAGCGCAGCCATGGTTGCCTCCACCGGCGCCAAATATGTGATTCTTGGCCACAGCGAGCGTCGCCAGTACTACGGCGAGACCTCCGCTATCCTGCGTGAGAAGCTCGCTCTCGCTCTCGCCAACGGCCTGCAGCCCATCTTCTGCGTGGGCGAAGTGCTTGAGCAGCGCGAGAACGGCACCTACAACGACGTTGTGAAGGCCCAGGTGGAAGAAGGTCTCTTCCAGCTCAGCGCCGAGGAGTTCGGCAAAGTGATTCTCGCCTACGAGCCCGTATGGGCCATCGGCACCGGCAAGACCGCTACCGCCGAACAGGCACAGGACATGCACGCCCACATCCGCAGCGTCATCGCCGGCAAGTACGGCCAGGAAGTTGCCGACAACACCAGCATCCTCTACGGCGGCAGCTGCAAGCCCTCCAATGCCCGCGAGATTTTCGCCAAGCCCGACGTGGACGGCGGTCTCATCGGCGGCGCAGCCCTCAAGTGTGCCGACTTCATGGGCATTGTGGCCGCTTTCGATTGATTAATAGACCCGTAAGTTCTCAAAAGACCGAGCCGCAACACATTGCAGCCCGGTCTTTTTCGCCTTTTTCCGATATGATTAAAAGACAACTCGACAAGCTGCTTGCAGCAGGCCGCGGTCGCCAGCTCGTCTGGCTGGCGGTGCTGATAATAATCTCATTTCTATGTCTTTGGGCGTTTTCCGAATTTGCATTGGAGGGCGAAAGACTCAGGTGGCAGGATGTGATGGCGCTTTATCTCGACCCCGGCTGCTTCGGCGGGGCCGGACCGCACGATGCGTTCCGCCTTGTGGTGGTGGCCTTCGGCGTGTTCCTGTTCTCGGCGCTGCTCATATCGGTGTTTACCAACATCTTCGACAATATCTCGGAGGCATCGCGCCGCGGCGAGCGCCGCTACAGGCTCAAGGACCACACTCTCTTCCTTGGCAACACGCCGCGCCTGCCGGAGATGCTGCAGCAGTTCACGTCGGAGCATCCGCGCGCCATTGCGGCGGTGATGACTACCTCCGACGTCGGGCGCCTGCGCGACTTGCTCATGTCGACACTCGGAGCGGGGGCGATGAACCGCATTGTGCTCTACAGCGGCGAACGCGACAGCGAAATGTCGCTGCGCTCGGCATGCGTGGCGCAGGCCGCGGGAGCATATATTCTCGGCGAGCCGGGCGAGATGGACAGCGACTCGCTCAACATGAAATGCCTCAGCATCATTCGGAATATACGCAGGGATGCGCAAGGGCGCTTCGACTGCTATGTGTCGGTGGAGAACGGGGCGACGCTGAAGGTGATGCTTTACGACAAATCCCGGTCGGACAACATGTCGCTGGAGATAATCAATGCTCCGGAGTACGAGGCGGAGCAGCTGCTTGTGGATGGCGATTTTCTTCCGGCAATAGGCCCCGACGACAGTCGTCGTTCCCACATTGTGGTGTTCGGCACCTCTGTCATGGCTTCCGCTTTTGCCCGAGTGTGCGCCCACATATCCCATTACCCCAATTTCCGCACCAAGGGCGTGCGCACGCGCATCACATTTGTCGACACCGATATGAGGCGCTTTATGGACGATTTCATCGCCACACACGATGAGCTGTTCGCTATCTCGCGTCGCCGATATGTGGACTCCGAGGGAAAAGCGGAGGAATTTGTTCCGTCCGACGACTTTCTGGACATAGAATGGGAGTTCATCGACAGTTACGCCACGTCGCAGATGGTCGAGAGCATGGTGGCAGAGTGGTCGGAGGATTCGGGCGAGGTGCTGTCGCTTGCATTCTGCGACGGGGTGGCGGCCGACCGTATCCGCGAGGTGCTGTATTACGGCAGCCGCGGGTTCGATGCCTCGCTGTGCGTATGGACGCCGGATGGCAGCGACATTATCGATATGGCGCTTTCCACCGACATGTACACCGGCATTCGCTGTTTCGGCAGTGTGCATAATCCCGGCGCCGACCCGCTGTTCACGCGCCGTGCCACGCGAGGCATGCGTGTCAACCACATTTATGCCACGGCATTCGGCAATGGCGGCGATGCCGGGGAGGCGTGGCGCAGACTCATCGTGGCCCATAAATATTCAAGCATCGTGTGTGCCAACGCCCAGTCGCTGCGCGAGCGCAGTTTTGCCGGCGTGCGGTGCGACAGGCGTTTGTTTTATGAATGTGAGCACCGCCGGTGGATGCTTTCCGTGCTGCTGATGGGCTATAAGGCCATGTCGCCCGGCGATGCCGCCGCGGCCCGAGCCGAGGGTAGGGGTAAAGAGCTGAAAAAAAGGTTTGTCCATCACGACATTGTGCCGTACGACCTTCTGCCGGAGGAGGAGAAAAGCAAGGATAGGATTATTATCGACAATTTCGGCTACATCTCCACCGGCTCGGGGCTCATTGTCCCTGAGCGGGACTAATGATGAAAATTAGTGTGAACACGACAAAAGTTTGCCCGGGATGTGACCGCTTTGTGAGGGATAATTGTTAACTTTGCAGTTCGAAACGACAATGATTATGAAAAGATACGTCGCCATAGCGCTTTTTGCCTTTGCAGCAATTGTTTTTGCCTGTGCCTCGGGTGCGCAGGAGAGCGCGGACACTGCCGTTACGACGATAGTCGACCGCATCAATGCCTCCGGCACGATAGAGGTGCGCCAGCCTGCAGCCCTCGCCGCACGCCTGCGCAAAGCGGCGGGCACGGACGGCGGAGCATCGGCCGAGGCGAGCGAGCGCATCGCCGCGCAGGGCCGTGTGGGCTACCGCATACAGGTGTTCGACGACAATGATCCCCGCACCGCACGCACCGAAGCGCAGAACCGCAAACGCATGATGGAGTCGCGCTTTCCCGAGTGGCACGCCTACCTGCAGTTCAACTCGCCCTACTGGCGTGTGAAAGTGGGCGATTTCCGCTCGCGCGCCGAAGCCGAGGGCGCCATCGAGGACATGCGCCGCGCCTTTCCCTACATGAGCGGCCAGTTGCGCATCGTGCGCGACCGTATCAACATCGCAGACTGAAAATGAACGAAAATCTTACTGCCGAAGAGCGCATAGAGCGCATCGCCTCCCACATCAGTGAGATAATAGAGCTGATAGGAGAGGATGGCAGCCGCGAGGGGCTCGTGAAGACGCCCGTGCGCGCCGCCAAAGCCCTGTGGTTTCTCACCTCGGGCTACCGCACCAAGGCCGAAGACGTGATGCAGCAGGCGCTGTTCGCCCACGACGGCTCGCAGATGATCGTGGTGCGCGACATTGAATTCTACTCGCTGTGCGAGCATCATATGCTGCCGTTTTTCGGCACGATATCCGTGGGCTATCTGCCGAACGGCAAGATTATAGGCCTCAGCAAGCTGGCACGCTGTGTCGAGGTGTTCGCACGCCGCCTGCAGGTGCAGGAGCGCATCACAGCCGAGCTGTGCCGCGCCGTCGAGCGCGAGCTTGATGCCGAGGGTGTGATGGTGGTGTGCCGCGCGCGCCATCTGTGCATGCAGATGCGCGGAGTGGAGAAACAGAACGCTACCACGGTCACCACCCATGCCGAAGGCCGGTTTGCCAATGATGCCGCGCTGAGGGCGGAGTTCCTGCAGGCCATCTCCAGTCAATAAAGAGTCCGTATGCTGCTCGACATTCTCTTCCTCCTGCTGGGCCTCGTGCTCATCCTTTGGGGCGCATCGGCGCTCACCGACGGTTCCTCGGCCATCGCGCGCCGCATGGGCGTGAGCGACCTTGTGGTGGGTCTTACCGTGGTGAGCTTCGGCACATCGGCCCCCGAGCTGACAATCAGCGTGATGAGCGCCCTTAACGGCAGCGCCGGTCTGGCCATAGGCAATGTGGTGGGTAGCAACGTGTTCAACATCTGTGCAATCATAGGCATCACCGCTCTGCTGCGGCCTGTGCCCGTGGAGCGCAGTCTCATGGCCAACGAGATTCCGCTTGTGGTGCTTTCGTCGCTGGTGCTCCTTGTCATGGGCTGCGGCGTGTATCTCGACGGTGCGTCGTCGGCTGTGCTCACGCGTGTGGACGGCTTGATTCTTCTGCTGTTCTTCGCTGTGTTCATGCGCTATGTCTTTGCCTCGGCCAAGAGTGCGCCGTCGGCCGGCGCTGCCGGCGAGGGCAAAGCCGTCATGCCGGTGTGGAAAGCCGTGCTTTTCACTGTCGGCGGTCTGGCCGCGCTCATCTGGGGCGGCGACAAATTTGTGGACGGAGCTTCGGGGCTTGCCTCGCGCATGGGAGTCAGCGAGGCCGTCATAGGCCTTACGATTGTGGCCGTAGGCACGTCGTTGCCCGAGCTTGCCACCTCGGTCACTGCCGCGTTGAAAGGACGCACGGGCATTGCGGTGGGCAATGTGATCGGTTCCAACATATTCAATGTGTTCATGGTGCTGGGTGCGTCGGCCACGGTGCGCGAATTGCCTTTTCAGGGTGTGGGCATAGTCGACCTTGCGCTGCTGGCTGTGGCGAGCGTGCTGTTCTGGCTCAGCGGCCGTGTGATAGGCCACAACGTGATTACCCGTGGCGAAGGCGCTGTGTTTGTGATTCTTTACGCGGCCTATATGACCTGGGTGGTCATCGGCGCGTGAGGCGCGCTGTCAGCGTGGCTGCCGCAAGCACGAGCAGGATCCCGAGGTAGATGCCGGCAAGCAGCGTCGCCAGGTTGCCGTCGTCCGGACGGCTGATGCTTTCGAGTGCGTTGCGGCCCGGAGTGGCGGATTCCACAAGGTCGGCGCTGACCGATGCGAGATTGCGTTTCCACACAATGGCTCCGTCGCGCAGATACACGGCTGCTATGTCGCCGCGCACAAGCGATTTCAAGTCGGTGTCGTCGGCAGAATAGGCGTCGAACACCGGAGCCGCAAGCAGCTTCCATTCTTTCAGTCCTTTTGCCGATGTGCCTACAAGGGCGGCGGTGTGTGTGCCGTACTGTGCGGCATATTCCGCCAGCTCGTTGGTGAAGCGCGACCGTGTGAGGAAGTGTTCGCCGGGGTCGGGCACGACGAACACGAGCTGGGTGCCGTCGGCGAGGAACACGTCGGCCTCTTCGCCTTCTTCGTCGAATGCGGGCAGGTAGGCGTCGTCATCGTCGTCCTGGGCGTCGGGAGCCATCACTGTGCCGAGGGGGTAGGGGCGGAAGTCCGTCGTGGGCTGTGCGTTGTAGCCTATGGCGGCGAGCACGAGGGAATAAAGCACGGTGGCGAGCACCACTATCCACTGCAGCGGCCGGGCGAAGATGCCACGGCAGCAGTTGTTGCGTGTCAGCAGCCACACGCAGCACATGCCTATGACAACGTTTTTAAGAAATGTCGCGGTGTTGCCTATCACGAGTACATCGCCGAAGCAGCCGCAGTCGGCCACCGGTTCGGCTATGGCAATGTAGCCCGAGAGGGGCATCATGAACAGCATCACAGCCGATGCGGCAATGGCCGAGCTGTGGCGCAGGATGCCCGTCAGCACGCACACGCCTATCGTGAGCTCGAGGGCTCCGAGAGCCACGGCTCCCATCACCACCGGCTCGTGGGGCATCGAGTGGAGCCCCCATGCGTTGAGATACTCGAGCATCTTGTAGAGCGTGCCGTACGGGTCGATGCTTTTGGCCCATCCTCCGAGCGCGAACGCGCAGCCCACGACGATTCGGCACAGCCAGGTGACGGTCGTGCTCAGCGGGCCGCGAGGGGTTGTCTCAGCAGCTTTCGCCAGCTTCTGTGAGTTTGATGATACCGAAGACGGCATAGTTGAGCATGTCCATATAGTTGGCGTCGATACCTTCGCTGACGGTGGTTCGGCCGTCGTTGTCCTCGATTTCTTTGGTGCGTTCGATTTTTGTGAGGATGAGGTCGGTGTAGCTGATCACGCGCATGGAGCGCCATGCTTCGCCGTAGTCGTGGTTTTTCGCGAGCATCAGGCTGCGGGCCTCGGCGGCCACTCCGTCGTAGAGGGCGAGCGCTTCGGCGGGCGTCATGTCCTTGCAGTCGGCATAGCCGTTGCGCAGCTGTATGATGCCTACGATGGAGTAGTTGACGATGGCTATGAATTCGGGCAGGATGCCTTCGCCGACGGCCGATTCGCCGGTGGTCTCGAGCGTGCGTATGCGTTTTGCCTTGATGAAGAGCTGGTCGGTGACGGCCTGCGGGCGCAGGATGCGCCATGAGGCGCCGTAGTCTTCGAGCTTGTGGCTGAAGATGTCGCGGCAGCGGCGCAGTGCGTCGTCAAACTGCCTGTTGGTGTCTTTCGTGTTCTCCATCAGTCGTCGGCATGGATTTCGCACTCGCACATTTCGTCGTATTCTTCCCAGTCGGGGTCGTTCTCGGCCGTTATCTGTAGCGGCAGCAGGGGAAGGTGGGCGAGCGCGTTGTTGAGTTTTTTGTTGAATATGTTGGTGCTGAGCGTGTACACGACCCATGTGCGTTCGCCGGCTCCGGTGTAGATGCCGGTGAGCACGCCCACGGGGTCGGCGTCGAGCTGTGCGGCAAGAGCTTCGGTGGCGGCGCCCATGGTTTCGGCGTCGGCGTCGGAGGGCATGCCGGCGTCGGCGTAGCGCCAGGCTATGGTCACGCGGATTGTGAAACGGGGGTTGGAGCGGAATCGCGCTATGTCGCGGCGTCCCGTCACCATCACTGTCTGTCCGTCCGGCGCTTCGGCCGGGGCTGTCCACCAGTCTTGCATGCGGTGTTGTCGTTTATTCGGTTAATATAAGAAAGCGCGGGCGCTATGCTGCGCGCGGGACGGCGTATAAGCCGGGTTATGTGGGCGGCGACCTGTCCCCGCGGGGGAGAACATCGCCGGCCCGTCCGTCATTTATCTGAGCAGTCTACCCCCCGGCACCGGGCGAGCAGCCCGTCGGAGCCGAAGCTCCCTGCCGGTGTACTTGACCTTGCAACCCGCAAGATGTGCGGCATGCCATATCGCTGTGGCACCCGGTGGGCTCTTACCCCACCTTTTCATCCTTGCCTCCGGCGCCCGGGGGCGCCGGGTGGGCGGTTGTTTTCTGTCACATTACTCTACCGTTGCCGATAGCTCCCCGAGGGGAGTGCGGCGCTCTGTGTTGCCCGGACTTTCCTCTTCCGCCTCATGCGTGCGGAAGCGACGGACCCGCCTTCCCGGCGCAGGCATGCGCCCGCGCTGTGGTGTGGTCTCAGACGTAGCCGCGGATGATGCCGCGCTTGGCGTTGCGCACGAAGAGGATGATTTCGTCGCGCTCCTTCGTGGCGGGCAGTTCGGCCTCGATGCGTTCGATGGCGTCGCTGACGTTGAGCCCCGAGAGGTAGAGGTAGCGGTAGATTTCCTGGATGTCGCGGATGGTGTCGTTGCTGAAGTTGCGTCGGCGCAGGCCTATGCTGTTGATGCCGGCGTAGCTGATGGGCTCGCGTGCGGCTTTGACATAGGGGGGGATGTCTTTGTTGACGAGGGCGCCGCCTTGGATCATCACATGCGGGCCGATGTGGCAGAACTGGTGCACGAGCGTGCCGCCGCCTATCACCGCGAAGCTGTCGACGACGACTTCGCCGGCCAGCTGCGTGGCGTTGCTGATGATGACGTTGTCGCCTACGGCGCAGTCGTGGGCCACATGGCTGTAGGCCATGATGAGGCAGTTGTTGCCGACGGTGGTGCGGCCGCGGGCGGCTGTGCCGCGGTTCACGGTCACGCACTCGCGGATGGTGGTGTTGTCGCCGATGATGGCCAGGGTGTCCTCGCCGCGGAACTTGAGGTCCTGCGGGATGGCGCCGATGACGGCGCCGGGAAATATGGTGCAGTTGCGTCCGATGCGGGCGCCTTCCAGGATGGTTACGTTGCTGCAGATGCGCGTGCCCTCGCCGATTTCCACGTTGGCGTCGATGGTGACGAACGGGTCGATCACCACGCTCGGCGCAATCTTGGCTGCGGGATGCACATAGGCTAAAGGTTGTTTCATAGGTGTGTCGCGATTACTTGTTTTTGATAATCTGTGCCATGAACTCGCACTCGCACACCACCTTGTCGCCCACGAACGCGCGTCCTTTCATCACGGCCATGCCGCGGCGCAGTTCGGTCATGAACGAGACGTGGAAGATGAGAGTGTCGCCGGGCACGACTTTCTGGCGGAACTTCACGTTGTCTATCTTCATGAAGTAGGTGGAGTAGCGCTCGGGCTCGTCGACAGTGGCGAGCACCAGCAGGCCGCCTGTCTGCGCCATGGCTTCCACGAGCAGCACGCCGGGCATGACGGGCTCCTGGGGGAAGTGGCCGAGGAAGAAGGGCTCGTTGGTGGTCACGTTCTTGATGCCCACGATATAGTTGTCGCTGCGGTCGATGATTTTGTCGACGAGCAGGAAGGGATAGCGGTGGGGCAGGTGCTCGCGGATGGCGTTGTTGTCCATCAGCGGGGTGGCGTTGGGGTCGTAGACGGGGGCCTGGATGTCCTGGCGCTTGATGTCGCGGCGGATGTCCTTGGCCATGCGGGTGTTGATGCTGTGGCCGGGGCGTGTGGCTATCACCTTGCCCTTGAGCGGACGGCCGATGAGGGCGATGTCGCCCACGATGTCGAGCAGCTTGTGGCGTGCGGGCTCGTTGTCGTGGGCCAGGGGCTTGGTGTTGATGTAGCCGAAGCCTTCGACGGTGCGGTGTGCCACGCCCATGGTGTCGGCGATTTTGTCGAGGCTTTCCTGGCTCAGGGGCGAGTCGTAGATGACGATGGCGTTGTCGAGGTCGCCGCCTTTGATGTAGCCGGCGCTGACCAGCGGCTCGATTTCGCGCACAAACACGAAGGTGCGTGCGTCGGCGATTTCGGTGCCGAATTCGTCGATGTGTTCCATCGAGGCGTACTGGTTGGAGAGCACGGGCGACTCGAAGTTGACCTTCACCTCGACGCTGAATTCGTCGTCGGGGAGGATCATGATTTTGGAGCCTGTGGCTTCGTCGGCCAGTTCTATCTTGTGCTTGACGATATAGTAGTCCTTGTCGGCTTTCTGCTCGGTGAGGCCTGCTGCGGCGATGGCGTCGAACCAGGGTTTGGCGCTGCCGTCGAGGATGGGGACTTCGGGGGCGTCCACTTTTATGAGCGCGTTGTCCACGCCCGATGCGTAGAGGGCGGCCATGAGGTGTTCGATGGTGCTTACGGATGCTTCTCCGCGGGCCACTACGGTGCCGCGCTGCGTGTTGACCACATTTTCGGCCAGGGCGTCCACGACGGGTTCGCCTTCGAGGTCGGTGCGCTGGAATTTGTAGCCGTGGCCTTCGGGAGCGGGCATCACGGTGGCTTCAACCGTGGCTCCGGTGTGCAGTCCTTTGCCCCGGAGGGTGAAGGGTGCGCTGAGAGTGAGTTGCTTCATTGCTTTATGCGGTGTGATTGATTATTCTTTGTTTGCTTTTTCGAGGGCCGAGAGGCGTGCGAAAGCCTCGCCGAGCCGCTTTACATAGACCATCTGGCGCATGAAATCGCCTGCGGGCACGGCGGGGTAGCCCATCAGGCGGCTGCCGTCGGGCACGCTGTGGGGGATGCCGCTCTGGGCGCCTATCTCCACGCGGTCGCCCACGCTGATGTGGCCGGCGATGCCCACCTGGCCGCCCACCATGCAGCGGCTGCCGAGCCTGGCGCTGCCGGCGATGCCGCTCTGGGCGGCCATCACGGTGTCGGTGCCTATTTCCACGTTGTGGGCCACCTGGATGAGGTTGTCGAGCTTGGTGCCGCGTCCGATGCGCGTGCTGCCCATGGTGGCGCGGTCCACGGTGGTGTTGGCGCCTATCTCCACGTCGTCGGCTATCTCCACGTTGCCTATTTGCGGAATCTTGCTGTAGGAGCCGTCGGCCGTGGGGGCGAATCCGAAGCCGTCGGCGCCCACCACGGCGCCTGAGTGGAGGATGCAGCGCGCTCCGACGGTGCAGCCGTGGTACACCTTGACGCCGGGATAGAGCACCGTGTCGTCGCCGATGACGGCGCCTGCGCCGACGTAGGCCTGCGGATAGATCTTGACATTGCGCCCGATGCGCGCGCCGTGGCCTATGTAGGCGAACGCGCCCACGTACACGCCTTCGGGCAGCTCCACGCCTTCGGCCACGAAGCTGGGCTGCTCCACGCCTGTGGGGCGCACGTTGATGGCGGCGTCCACCATCTGCAGCAGCTGCGACAGCGTGGCGTACGGGTCGTCGACGCGCACCATCGTGGCGCTCACGGGGCGCTCCGGCTCGAAGTCGCGGCGCACCAGCACCACCGACGCCTGCGTGTCGTAGATGCAGGGGGTGTATTTGGGATTTGCCAGAAATGTGAGGGCGCCCGGGCGGGCTTCTTCAATCTTGGCAAAGGTGTTTACGGCTGCGTTGCCGTCGCCGTCGACGGTGCCGCCCACGGCGGCGGCTATCTGATTTGCGGTGAATTTCATTTCAGTTGCTCAAAACTTTTGCAAAATTGGCAAAAAAAATCCATATTCCGACTACTTTGTGGCCGAAAAGTGCCTACACTTCGCTCAAGTCGTGGCCCATGCGCTCCTTTTTGGTGTGCATGTAGCGGTAGTTGTAGGGGTTGGGGGCTACCTCGATGGGCACGTTCTCCACCACTTCGAGGCCGTAGCCTTCGAGGCCTACGCGCTTGACGGGGTTGTTGGTGAGCAGGCGCATCTTGCGGATGCCCAGCAGGTTGAGTATCTGCGCGCCCACGCCGTAGTCGCGCTCGTCGGCGTCATGGCCCAGGTGGATGTTGGCCTCCACGGTGTCGAGCCCCTGCTCCTGCAGCTTGTAGGCGCGGATTTTGTCCATCAGTCCTATGCCGCGTCCTTCCTGGTTGAGGTAGACCACGGCTCCGCGTCCTTCCTGCTCTATCATCTGCAGGGCGCGGTGCAGCTGCTCGCCGCAGTCGCAGCGCATGGAGCCGAAGATGTCGCCGGTGGCGCACGACGAGTGCACGCGCACCAGTGCGGGCTCGCCGGTGCTGAGGTCGCCCTTGATGATGGCTATGTGCTCGAGGCCGTTGCTTTTCTGGCGGAAGGGGATGAGGCGGAAGTGGCCGTAGCATGTGGGCATGTCCACTTCCACGCCTTCTTCGACCAGGCTCTCGTTTTCGAGGCGGTAGGCTATGAGGTCGCGGATGCTTATCAGCTTCATGCCCCAGCGGTCGGCGTGCTCGCGCAGTTCGGGCAGGCGCATCATGGAGCCGTCGTCGGCCATGATTTCCATGAGGGCGGCGGCGGGGGCGAGGCCGGCGAGGCGTGCCAGGTCGACGGCGGCCTCGGTGTGGCCCGCGCGGCGCAGCACTCCCTGCTCCTGGGCGTAGAGCGGATTGATGTGGCCGGGGCGGCCGAATGTAGCGGGGGTCGACATGGGGTCGGCCAGCGCGCGGATGGTGGCGCAGCGGTCGTTGGCGCTCACGCCGGTGGTGCAGCCTTCGAGCTTGTCGACGGTGACGGTGAAGGGCGTGCCCAGCACCGAGGTGTTGTTCTCCACCTGATGGGGCAGGTCGAGCTCGCGGGCGCGGTCGACGGTGATGGGCGCGCACAGCACTCCGCGCGCGTTCTTGAGCATGAAGTTCACTTGCTCGGGAGTGATTTTCTCGGCGGCTACGATGAAGTCGCCTTCGTTTTCGCGGTCTTCGTCGTCGACCACAATCACCATCTTGCCGGCACGGATGTCGGCGATGGCGTCGGCTATGTTGTCAAGCTGGATTTTCTGTTGCATTTTCTGTTGCGTTTTCGCTTGCGTTATAGTGATTTATCAGGGTGCGCGTGGTCTCCTCTATGGCGGCGAGGCGCTTGGGAGTGGCGCGGAAGGGATAGCGGTTCAGCAGGTTTATCACGGCGGCGTCGCGGGAGTTGGAGAGATAGTCCACGAGGTTGTTGAGGCCGGGGGTGATGGAGGCGACGGTGGCTCCGGCAAAGCGGCGGCGCCACCGCGGGCGCGAGTCGAGCACGGCGCGCACGCGATGCTCGGCATCGGCTTCGGCCTGCAGCATGCGCAGGGCTTCGGCCGGTTCGACTTCGGTCATTATCAGCTCTTTCATCTCGAGGGTGCGCGGCAACTCGCGGCCGGTGATGCGGCGCCACAGGGCTTTGTAGGCGTCGGCGTTGAACACGGCGCTGTCGCCCACGGCCTTGTAGGTGAAGAACGCGCCGAGCGGGAGCAGGGCCATGGAACTCAGCCAGATGCCTTGCCACACCTCGATTTTGCCGTCGCGCGCCATCTTGTAGCCGGCGTTGTCGATGATGAAGTAGAAGATGAACAGCAGCACGCTCACCACCAGCGGCGTGCCCAGGCCGCCTTTCTTGATGATGGCTCCGAGCGGGGCACCGATGAAGAAGAATATGAGACAGGCGAACGACAAGGTGAACTTGCGCTGCAGCTCTATGTCGTGGCGGCGCATCAGTTTGGCCTGGTCGCTGAGGGCGAGGCTGCGGAATTCGTATTCCTGGCGCTGGCGCTTGGCCATGGTCAGCGCCTGCGTCAGATAGGTCTTGGCCATCGAGGGGGTGGGGGCGGCGAACACCGAGTCGAGGTCGATGTCCTCGGCCCGCAGTTTCCTGCCTGCGGATGTGCGTCGGGCGCCGCCGGCAGGGACGGGCTGGTAGTTGCGCGGGCCGCCGATGCCCATGACGGGCGTGCTCTTGAGGCTGGCGGCGTAGACGTCGCCGATGCTGTCGACCTGGGCGCCGATGCTGTCGATGCTCGCGCGCAGCTGCATGATGTTCTGCCCGACGTACTGGCTGCGTATGCCGCCCTCGTCCATGCGGTTGAAGTTGGCGTCGAAGGCGAAGTATATCTGCTTGTCTGAGAACTCCTCGCGGCGGAAGGGCATGTAGCGCGCCGAGGCGTTGCCCATGGAGTTGTCGCGCAGGTTTTCGAACATTTCGCCGTTGTAGAGGTGCAGAAACAGGCGTGTCTTGTCCTCGGTGAAGTTGAACTTGCCGCTGTCGGCGAGTATCACGCGCGAGTTGTCGAGGCCGTTGCTCACATCGTAGATTATCATGCCGTAGAGCATGCCCGTGTCGGGATTCTTGCTCTCGATGTAGAGGTTCATGTTGGGAATCTGGTCGTAGAACGAGCGCTCCGGAATCTCCACTTCCGGCGATTTCTGGCGCACGCTGAACAGCAGGGTGTACATGCGGCTCTGCGCCACTGGCAGCAGGTTGTTCTGGAAGAAGAAGGCGCCGATGCTGATGCACACCATCAGCACGATGAGCGGGCGCATGATCTTGAACAGCGATATGCCCGACGCCTTCATGGCCGTAAGCTCGAATTTCTCGCCGAGGTTGCCGAAGGTCATGAGCGACGCCAGCAGCACAGCCAGCGGCAGCGCCGTAGGCACCATCGTGAGCGCTGCATAGAAGAACAGCTCGCCGAGCACGTCGATGCCCAGGCCTTTGCCCACGAGGTCGTCGATGGTGCGCCACAGGAACTGCATGAGCACCACGAACAGCGATATGAAAAACGTCATGGTGAACACCGGCAGAAACCGCTGCAGCATGAAGGTGTATAGTCGCTTTATTCCGAGCATTATGATTTTTAGGGCGTAAATGCCTGCAAAGTTACGAATAAGTCGAGAGCAAAGCAAATTTATTTGCGTTGCCGAGCGTGAGTAACTACGGCGCAGCCAAAGTTACGAATAAGTCGAGAGCAAAGCAAATTTATTTGCGTTGCCGAGCGATAGTAACTACGGCGCAGCCAAAGTTACGAATAAGTCGAGAGAAAAAGCAAATTTATTTGATTTTTCCGAGCGATTTCGGGGATGCCGCGCGCCGGTTGCCTGCTAACTGCCGTAGCGCTGCTTCAGCTCCTCGAGTTCCATGCCGGCGAGTTCCCACATGCTCATGGCGTTTTCGAGAGCCTTGGTGGCGGCGGCATGGCGGTCGTAGATGTCGGGCGGAGTGTTGCCGGCGGCTATCTCGCCCTCTATGGCGGCTATCTCGCCCTCAAGGCGGGTGATTTCGGTCTCGGCATCGTCGACGCGCTTCTGTGCCTTTTTCAGTGTTTTCTCGCGTTCGCGCTGCTCGGCGTAGCTCAGGCGGGCGGCCGCCTTGGGCGCGGCCGGCTCGGCGGCTTTGGGGGCGGGTTTCTGCTCGGCGGCCTTTTTCTCGGCCTTGGGCGCGGGCTTGGTGCGCTCAAGCTCCTGCAGCGATGCTATGCGCTTCTTCTCCAGAAACTCGTAGATGCCGCCGAGGCACTCGCGCACGCATCCGCCGCCGAACTCGTAGACCTTGCTGACGAGGCCGTCGAGAAACTCGCGGTCGTGGCTCACCACGATCACCGTGCCGTCGAAGTCGCGGATGGCCTGCTTGAGGATGTCCTTCGTCTTCATGTCGAGGTGGTTGGTGGGCTCGTCGAGGATGAGCAGGTTGACGGGCTCCAGCAGCAGGCGTATCATGGCCAGGCGCGTCTTCTCGCCGCCGCTCAGCACCTTCACCTTCTTGTCCGAAGCCTCGCCGCCGAACATGAACGCTCCCAGAATGTCGCGTATCTTCAGGCGAATGTCGCCGACGGCCACGCGGTCGATGGTGTCGAACACGGTGATGTCGCCGTCGAGCATCTGCGCCTGGTTCTGGGCGAAGTAGCCTATCTTCACGTTGTGGCCCACCTTGAGGCTGCCGGTGAAGGGAATCTCGCCCATGATGCACTTCACGAGCGTCGACTTGCCCTCGCCGTTCTTGCCCACGAAGGCCACTTTCTCGCCGCGGCGGATGGTGAACGTGCAGCCGTCGAACACCCGGTGGGCGCCGTAGGCCTTGCCCACGTTCTCGAGTATCAGCGGGAAGTCGCCCGAGCGCGGCGCCGGCGGGAAGCGCAGGCTGAGGCGCGAGGTGTCCACCTCGTCCACCTCGATGCGCTCTATCTTGGCCAGCTGTTTCATGCGGCTCTGCACCTGCACGGCCTTGGTGGCCTTGTAGCGGAAGCGCTCGATGAACTGCTCCGTGTCGGCAATCTGTTTCTGCTGGTTCTGATAGGCGCGCATCTGCTGCTCGATGCGCTCGCGGCGCAGCTCCACGAAGTGGCTGTAGTTCACGGCGTAGTCGTAGATTTTGCCCAGCGAGATTTCGATGGTGCGGTTGGTCACGTTGTCGATGAACGCGCGGTCGTGGCTCACGAGCACCACCGCCTTGGCCTTGGTGGCGAGGAAGTTTTCGAGCCACTGGATCGACTCGATGTCGAGATGGTTGGTCGGCTCGTCGAGCAGCAGCACGTCGGGGCGCTGCAGCAGCAGCTTGGCCAGCTCGATGCGCATGCGCCATCCGCCGGAAAACTCGGCCGTGGGCCGCTCGAAGTCGGTGCGCACGAAGCCCAGGCCCATGAGCGTTTTCTCCATCTCGGCCTCGCAGTTGTCGCTGCCGCTCATGCTTATCTGCTCGGTCAGCGCCGTCATGCGGTCGATGAGGTCGTGGTAGGCCTCGCTCTCGTAGTCGGTGCGCTCGGCCAGTTCGGCGCTCATGGCGTCGAGCTGCGCCTGCATGCGGTCGATGTGGGAGAACGCCTTGCGCACTTCCTCCTTCACGGTGAGCGAGTCCTCGAGCACCATCTGCTGCGGCAGATAGCCCACGGTGACGTCCTGCGGCACGGCCACCGTGCCCGACGTGGGCCTCTGCAGCCCGGCTATTATCTTGAGCATAGTGCTTTTGCCCGCGCCGTTCTTGCCCACGAGGGCAATCTTGTCGCGCGGGTTGATCACATAGCTGATGTTGTCGAAAAGCGATTTGGCGGAAAATTCCACCGACAGGTTGTTAATCGAAATCATGCTGCAAAGTTACGAAATAAATCCGTAGCGGCCAACCTTGCCGCGTGCGCGCCCGGCAGTCAGCGCACGATGGAGAGCTGGCGCCGCACGCTTTCTTCGTGGATGGCGGCGAGCACGGCGCGCACGAAGTCGGGGCTGAGGCCTGCGTCGGCGGCCTGGGCGCTGCGCCGGTCGATGAGGGCCTTGTAGCGGTCGGGCTGCACCACGGGGATGCCCTCGCGCTGCTTGTGGCGGCCTATCTCGTCGCTCACGGCCATGCGCCGGGCCAGCGTGGCCAGCAGCAGGTCGTCGATGCGGTCGATTTCCTCGCGCAGGGCGTCGAGGCTCGCGCAGGGCGCCTGCGGGTTGTGGCGCAGCTTCAGCGCCGCGAGCATGTCGGCGAAAGCCTGCGGGGTGAGCTGCTGGCGCGCGTCGCTCAGGGCCGAGTCGGGGCAGCAGTGCACCTCCACCATCAGCCCGTCGAAACACAGGTCCATGGCCTGCTGCGACACTTCGCCCACAATCTCTCGTCGCCCCGCGATGTGGCTGGGGTCGCAGAGCAGGGGCAGCCCGGGCAGGCGGCGGTGCAGCTCGATGGGCACGCGCCATATGGGGGCGTTGCGGTAGTAGCTCTCGCCGTAGGAGCTGAAGCCGCGGTGCACGGCCGCCAGACGCGTGATGCCGGCGGCGTTGAGGCGCTCGAGCGCTCCTGTCCACAGCTCCGTGTCGGGGCTCACCGGGTTCTTCACAAGCACGGGCACGCGGCTGCCGAGAGCCCGCAGCGTGTCGGCGATTTCCTGCACGGCAAAGGGGTTGGCCGTGGTGCGCGCGCCTATCCACAGCATGTCGATGCCCGCTTCCAGCGCCGCGTGCACATGAGCCGCCGTGGCCACCTCAGTGGCCGAGAGCATGCCGCAGCTGCGCGCTGCGCGCACGATCCACGGCAGCGCCTCCTCGCCGCGGCCTTCGAAGCCGCCCGGCTTGGTGCGCGGTTTCCACGCACCCGCGCGGAGCACACCCACGCCTGCGTCGCGCAGAGCATAGGCCACAAACATCATCTGCTCCTCGCTTTCGGCGCTGCACGGCCCGGCTATCACGACGGGACGGCCCTCCTGCGGGGCAGGCAGTTGCAATGGTTCAAGCGTCATCACTCGGCGTTGCCGTCGATGGGCACCTGGCGGCGGAACTCTTCCTTGAACGATATCATGGTTTCGGTGCGCGCCAGGCCGAGAGCCTGTATCTGATCCTGCAGGATGGTGAGCAGATGGTCGTTGTTGCGGGCATAGAGCTTCACGAAGATGTCGTACTGCCCGGTGGTGAAGTGACACTCCACCACTTCGGGAATCTTGCGGATCTCCGAAATCACATGGTTGAACTGCGAGGGGTCGCGGAGATAGAACCCCACATAGGCGCATGTCTCATAGCCCACGGCCGCGGGGTTGACTATGCACTCCGAGCCCTGGATCACTCCCGCGGCCGTCAGGCGCTGGATGCGCTGGTGCACGGCAGCTCCGCTCACACCGCATTCGCGGGCAATTTCAAGATAGGGTTTTCGCGCGTTGGCCGAGAGCATCGTCAGTATGCTGAGGTCGAGCTTGTCGAACTGTTGGCGGTTCATGGCTGAATTTTTCTTATTGTCGTGTATGCTTGCAAAATTACTGCTTTTGCGGCAAATCTGCAAATATCTGTGGCGGAATTGCCCGAAGGGATAAACAAAATTATCCGCGGCGAAAACATGCCCGCAAAAAAATGAAGAATTTTGTGCGATTTTTTTTCATTGTTTGAGTTCTAAGTAATATCTTTGCAGTGTGTTTTCAGCCACACACATATATAGATTCAAACTTACACCCGCAATATGATTTTCAATTTCCGAATTGTTTCCGACGAAGTCGACAACTTCAAGCGAGAAATCAAAATCGACGCAGAGGCCACATTCCTGGACCTCAAAAACGCCATCTGCGATGCCGTAGGCTACGACAAAAACCAGATGTGCTCATTCTTCCTGTGCGACCGCAACTGGGAGAAAGAAAAAGAAATCACCCTCGAGGACATGGGCTCCGACTCCGACCAGGACGTGTGGCTCATGGAAGACTCCGTGCTCAGCGACTTCATCGACGACGAAGGCCAGAAGATGCTCTTCACCTTCGACTATCTCACCGACCGCAACTTCTTCATCGAGATGCGCGAGCTCATCACCGGCAAAAACCTCAAGGACCCCGTCTGCACCCTCGCCCTCGGCACCGCCCCCGCGCAGATGGTCGACCTCGACGAGTTCGACGCCAAAATCGACGCCAAAGCCGCCAAAGCCGCCAATATCGAAGACCTCGACGCCGACTTCTACGGCAACGACGAGTTCAACCCCGACGAATTCGACGCCGCAGGCTTCGACGAGATGACCTTCGACGAATAATCCCCCCGACATAAAAAATCTAACAGACAGCCGGCCCTCCCGGCTGTCCTTTTTTTTTGTAGGACCGCTCTGCGGCCCTTTCCCCGATTAATGCCGGCAACCACAGGCTGCGCAGCCGCCTCCTCGGCGTCTTGCTCACCTGTGGCTAACGATTGGTATGGCCGCTCTGCGGCCTTTGCTCCTTGGGCGTCGGCGGATGCAGCTTTGTCCGTCCGTGTCCGTCTTGTCCGCGAGAGGCGCTCCCGCGGACACGCGTCCCGGGATTTTCATGCGCCGTGCATGGCGTCGGATGATGGCGTCGGATGATGGTGTCGGATGATGGCGGCGGGGATGGCGGATGGGGAGCGGCCGCGTGGCGGCCGTACCAATCATTAGCCACAGGTGAGCAGGG
>CAMWNB010000003.1 GCA_947175495.1 uncultured Porphyromonadaceae bacterium
AATGTATAGCACGAAAAATCGGCCAAAAAACGTTAACGCCTTTAGACCAATTCAAGCCTTGAAAGTTATAATCTTGTTGTATAGGAAGTTGCAGACAGTGTAGACTACGTTGCCGAGCAATGTGGCCACGCCGTATCCCGATATCGCAAATGCGCCCAAGGGAAACACTAATTCGCCGAAAGTGCCATGTGATAGCCACCATACTACGGCAAATTGCAAACCGTAGCAGATACCAAAACCGGTGCCGAAGCGAATGGCCTCGCCTATAAAACCCTCGTGAGAGCGGAATACCCACTGTTTGTTCCACAGGAAAGAGTTGATGAGTCCGCACACATAGCCTATCACATTGGAAATATAAGGGTCAACGCCCAACACCGACTTGCACAAGAATATTGTCAGCAAAGTGATGCCTGTATTCATCAGCCCGACGAGGCAATATTTCGCGAATTGTCGTAAGTGGGTGCTATTCATTGTCGCCGGGATATTCGTCGTTGTTGGGAATAAGGTCGGCATCTACCTTGAGTATTGGCAGAGACCATCCGTAATGCACGGCAGCGATGCGAAGTCCTATTACGGCCACAGCGCACGCAATTTGCGGCACAAGATCGCTCCAGCCTGGGATGCTTAGCAGCCAGTACACAACGCCACCGGCAAGGCACGCCGTGGCATAGATGTCTTTGCGGAAGAAAAGAGGTTGCTCGTTGATGAGGATGTCTCGGATAATGCCGCCGAAGCTGCCGGTGATGGTACCCATCACTATAGCTACCCACATGGGCAAGTCGGCTGCAAGTGTGCGCTGCACGCCCACAACCACAAATAGCGCCAGGCCTATGGCGTCGAAAAGAAAGAGCGTGCGCATGCCCTTGACAAGAGCTTGCCGGAAAATGATTACAAACACCAGCGAAATGAACGTTACTACCAGATAGACCGACGACAGCATCCAGAACACAGGCAAATCGAGAAGCACATCTCGCAATGTACCGCCGCCAATGGCGGTGACGAGCCCCACCACATAAGCGCCGAACCAGTCGAAACGCTTGGCCGCAGCCAGGCGTATGCCTGAAATGGCAAATGCTGCCGTGCCCAGAATCTCTATGATATTGATGAATAATTCGTCCATCACGATTTCTTTTGGAAGTAGCGGCACGCATGCTGCAAGCCACACTCGTCGCACTTGGGATTGCGGGCGCGGCAAGTATAGCGGCCGTGAAGTATCAGCCAGTGGTGGGCTTTGCCCACGAGTTCTTCGGGAAGATGTTTCATGAGTGCGCGCTCGGTGGTGAGCGGCGTTGTGCTGCCGGTTGTAAGGCCGATGCGCTCGGCCACTCGAAACACATGCGTGTCGACGGCCATGGCAGCTTTGCCGTAGATTACGGCCAGCACCACGTTAGCCGTCTTGCGGCCTACTCCCGGCAGTGTCAGCAGGTCGTCCATATTGTCGGGCACGCGTCCGCCGAATCCGTCAACGAGCCTGCGGGCCATGCCTGCAAGTGCCTTGGCTTTGTTGTTGGGGTACGACACCGACGAGATGTACGCGAATATGTCTTCCGGCGTAGCTGTGGCCATAGCTTCGGCCGTAGGGTAGGCGGCAAAGAGCGCCGGAGTGATCATGTTCACGCGTTTGTCCGTGCACTGCGCCGAAAGTATAACAGCTACAAGCAGCTGGAACGGGTCGGCATAATGCAGCTCGGTCTCCGGCGCCGGCATCACTTCTGCGAAATAGCGGAGCGCCTCTTCATATCGCTGTCGCGTGGTCATCAGCGCGCGGCTGTGAATTCGTCGAGGAAACGGACGTCGTTTTCGGAGAACAGGCGTAGATCGTTGACGCGGTATTTGAGGTTGGCGATGCGCTCTACACCCATGCCGAGTGCGAAGCCGGAGTACACTTCTGGGTCAATGCCGCAAGCGCTGAGCACGTTGGGGTCTACCATGCCGCAGCCAAGGATTTCCACCCATCCGGTGTGCTTGCAGAACGAGCAGCCTTTACCTCCGCACAGGTTGCAGCTGATGTCCATCTCGGCCGAAGGCTCAGTGAAGGGGAAGTAGCTCGGACGCAGGCGTATCTGTGTGTCAGGGCCGAACATCTCGCGGGCGAAGTAGAGCAGCGTCTGACGCAGGTCGGCGAACGTCACATTGCGGTCGACGTAAAGTGCCTCAACCTGATGGAAGAAGCAGTGGGCACGTGCAGAGATGGCTTCGTTTCGGTACACGCGGCCGGGGCAGATGATGCGGATAGGGGGCTGCGTGTGTTCCATCACGCGAGTCTGCACCGACGAGGTGTGCGTGCGCAACACCACTTCGGGCGACGTTCCTATGAAGAAAGTGTCCTGCATGTCGCGGGCGGGATGATCCTCGGCGAAGTTGAGCGCTGAGAACACATGCCAGTCGTCCTCAATTTCGGGACCGTCGGCAATGGAGAAACCCAGGCGTCGGAATATAGATGTGATTTCCTCGCGCACGAGCGACAGCGGATGGCGCGTGCCCATGGCCGAGGGGGCCGGGGTGCGTGTGAGGTCGAGAGCTGCAGCCGACGCGCATGCCGACGCGGCTTCGGCCGCGTCGCGCAGCATGTTGATGCGTTCGGTCGCAAAATTCTTAAGCTCGTTGATAGCCTGGCCTATTTCGCGCTTCTGCTCGGCAGGGACATTGCGGAAGTCGGCCATAAGCTGCGATATTTCGCCTTTTTTGCTGAGATATTTTATGCGCAGGGCTTCGGCTTCTTCGCCATTGGCGGCGGTTGCTGCCTCAATCTGTGCGTGCAGTGCTTTTATTTTGTCTAACATGCCGTAGGAATTTTCAATTTTACCTGCAAAATTACACATTTTTTGCCGAATCCGTCCAATTATCCATACAATTTTTAGACCTCCACTTATAGTTTGACCGCGATGGCCAGATATACGCAGTGAGTGATGTAGTTGTCACGGTCGGGCAAGCCATGTTCATTGTAGGGGCGTCCCGAGTATAGGCTGAAGTTGGACACATCGTAGCCAAGTGTAGCAATTATGCGGTCTACCTGGAGATTGAGACCCATCTTGCAGTCCCAATGGCAGGTGCGTGCGCCGCTGCTTCCACGTGCTCCCGGAGAAAGTGTTATGCCGGGTTCGGCGAACAGGTAGAAGCCGGCTTCCTGCTTTTTCCATGTTGCGATGCAGGGGCTTCGCAGCACAATCGCCGGAGTGAACTTGAAGCGCACAGTATAGTCGCGGTCGCTATAGTTGTATTCCCAGTAGTCGTCGTACCAGTACTCGAGCGAGCCGATTTCTCCGGCGAAACCTATGGTGGCTTTCAGACCGAAATTGGAGATAGGGAAAATTGCACCTGAGAAATCAACCTGGTAACCATCATTATTGAGTCCGGCTCCAAAGCCAACTTCCCAGCGCGCGGTGCCGTCGTCCACGCGAATTGTCTGTGCGCTCACAAAGAGCGCGCAGACCGCAAATATTAATGCAAGTTTGAATCGCATACTATTGAATCCTATTTATTGTCATGCCTGATGAGACGGGTGTGCCGTCGGCCATGGTGAAGAAATATACGAATCGATAATAGTCTTTTCCCGGTTCTGCGGGTTGCCATTCGTCGAATGTTATCTTGAATTCATTAGCAGAGAGTCTTGCCAGCGTAAAGCCGCAGTCGGTATCGGAGAAGCCGTCGGAATCCACATCGGATTCAAGTTGTATGTCAGCGTAGTTTGTGCATTTTAGGGTGACCTCAGAAGCTCCCGGGCTGGCGTTGATTAGCACCGACGGATGAAAGTCGGGTGATGCGAATGCTTCCACATTCTCGCTTGGAGTAGCGGTCACTTCCCACATGATGCGTTCCGGATTGTTGTCCGAACAGGCTGTTAGAGCCATGGCGGTGGCAATGGCGAAAAACAGAAGTTTTACGGTTTTTTTCATTGTCTGGATTTATGATTTATTGTTTGTGTGATGAAATCTTTGAGGTCGATGGTGCAGGAGGTCACAGCTTGTGCTGCGACGATGCCTGCTCCGGTGGATACGTTGCTGTAGGCCCATAAGGGTTCGCCGAAGCCCGTATCGCCCAGGTCGATGAGTATGCCGTTATAGGTGTGCCAGCAGAAAAGTGCGTATTTATAATAGCTCTCCGATACAGACGCTATGCTGAGCCGTAACCCTATAGGGGCGATGGCTTCAGAAGTGTCGTGTGCCATCCACGACATCTCGCGCCATTGCAGATGCAGCGGATATCGGCTGCCGGGAAATTGCCTGTCGGAGAAAAGCGAAAAGCCGTCGGTCTCCGCGCCCATTACCGATTCGAGCTGCCCGATGTGTTCGGAGAATATCGGTTCCTGCTTGTATTGCAGCGTGCCTTGGATTATATCGCAGGACCAATCGTTGTCGTTGTACGTGTCGAAGGAAAAACGGTAGTAGTCCGGTGTGTCGGCGGAATCGTGCACATTGAGAGTGGCGTCGAGGGTAAAGTGGCAGAAGTGGGCCGACCATTCGCTATCACCATCGCCAAAGTCCTCTCCTGTCCATGTCGATGTCACGGTAGTGACCCATTCCGGTTGGTCCACCTGCACCGCGCGCGGGACAGTTACGGTAGCTTCTGCCTCTCCGTATGTCGGGCTTGTCACGATAATGCGTATTTCATCGCCTTGGCATGCGATGTAGTCGCGTCCCACCGGATTGCCGTTGGCGTAGATTATTACATTGGCGTCGTTGACACTATGGTCCGTTTCGGGTGCATCATAGCGCCATGTGCGTGAAACGTGCACATCAAATGTCTCGCCGGCAGTAATCAATGCGTTGATGCACAGAACGGGCTGTGTGTCCACTTTAGGGGTGAAATCCTCGTAGCAGCTTGCTGTGAGTGCGGCAATCGCAATGGGTATAATATGTTTCAGAATTGCCATGTGTACGATACTGATGGAATTATTGGAAGCATTTTGACTCGTTGGAATACGGGAGCATAAGGCGGCTTTTTGGAATAGCTGCGGCGCACGGCTATGGTGTTTGTGTGGTTATAGGCGTTATAGAGGCCGAAGGTCCAGTATCCGCGCCTGTTGCGTACTGTGCACGAAAGATCTAGACGGTGATAGAACGGCAATTGATAGTTGTTCACAGCGGCCTGCAACGGCAGTTCCTCGCCTCGGTATTGAAAGCCCGATTCTATATCCGGGCCTTCCCACGATTGTGTCAGCAGAGTGAAACGATTGCCGGAATGGCCTGTCCACGCTGCGTTCAGTCGCACACGCGTGTTGATGTCCCAGCCAAGAGCCACGTTAATGGTATGGCGGTTGTCGAAACGTGCGGGGTAGGTGTGGCCGCAGTTCTTCTCGGCGAAGGTGCGGTCGGTCCATGCCAGCGAGTAGGCTACATGTCCGGTAAGTCTGCCTGTTGCCTTGTCAAATCTTATGTTAATGCCTTTGGCGGTGCCGCGGCCGCTTGTCAGCCTCGAGTTCCATACCTCCAGCGGCGGCCGCAGATAGTATTCGTCGCAGTAGTCTATGAGGTTGTGCATCCATCTGTAATAGCCCTCTGCTGAAGCGGAGAAACGGCTGTTTTCGCTCTGCCAATAGACTCCGGCGGCTATCTTGTCCGCGGTCTGGGGTTTTAAATTGCCGGCAATGGGTATCCACTGGTCAGTAGGAAGCGAGAGGTAGGTCTGTGACAACTGGTGCACATACTGGCTGGTGCGGCTGTAAGCCGCTTTTACCGCCCAGTTGTCCACGGGACGATAGCTTACCGATGCTCGCGGCGCAACGCCCCAATGCGTTTTTCCGTCTATTGCGAAAAGCGACGCATGCAGTCCTGCGTTGATGCGCCAGTGCTTGCTGATAGCGAGATCGTCTTCAATGTAGGCGTTGAACTCGTTGGCACGGTAGATGTGTGTAGAGTCGCTGCTTTCGATGCGTGTGTCGTCGAAATCGTATATCCGGCGTGTGGTGCCGGGCTGAAACGAATGCCGCACATAGTTTACACCGAAGCGCACACGCGAAGTTTCAATAGGGTACCAGTCAAAGTCGGCACGGAAAATCCAGTCATTGATGTCGTTGGCGCAGTGTTCTTCCGTGCGCCGCGTGGTTGATATATCTGGGAAAATCTCTTTGTAGAGATTGTCGTGGCGGTAGCCGGAGAAAAAGCGGGTAAATGCGGCGGTAAATTCGCCGGTGAGTTCTTCGCGAAAACGGAAATTCAGACCGCCTTGAGCCACGAGGTTGCCCCAATGAAGCCGGAATGACTCATCCTCGTAATAGCCGTATTCAGACCTGGTATTGTCCGTGGTGCCGCTTTTAAGCATGTCGTTGCCGAAATAGATGCTGGCGAAAGCTGTGGCGCGGCCGGTAATGCGGTGTGTCACTTTTCCGTTCAGATCCATGAAATAGTAACGTAAGCGCACGTCCTCGTCGTCGCTCTTGCTGTTGATGATGGCCAGAGCCGGAATGGTGAGCACATCAAACCACGAACGGCGTATAGCAGCAATGTAGGTGGTGCGTTTTCCGATGGGACCTGAAATATTGAAGGCTCCTGACGTAAGTCCGAGGCGGCCTGTGCCATGATGGCCTTCGCTTGAGCCGTTCTTGGTGCGTACGTCAAGGAATGACGACAGGCGTCCGTCGTACTTCGCCGGGACGGAAGAGTGGAAAAAGTCGATATAGCGTATCATATCGGTATTGAACGCAGAGAACAATCCTGCAAAATGGTTGACTTGATATATAGGAACATTGTCGAGCATGTAAAGATTCTCGTCGGAGGCACCTCCATGCACATGCATACCGGCCATGCCTTCGGTTCCTTCGCTGATACCAGGTTGGAGATGCAGCGTTTTTATCACATCAGCTTCACCGAATAATGCGGGCGCGTTGCGCACCTCTTCGGCAGTGATTTTGCGTGCGCCTATCTCACTGCTTTCCACGGCAGGACTTTCCAGCCGCGATGTCACCACAATCTCGCGCAGCATTGTCGCGTCCGGGGATGGGACGCGCACTGCCGCTGCGGTCTGCTTCTGCCGGGACTTCAGTTTGCTGGGCGACTTTTTCTTGCGTGTGAGCATTACGTTGTTACCTTTGATACGAAAGCTGATTCCAGTGCCGTGGAACATCATGCCGAGAACTTTTTTAAGTTCGAGGTTGCGGGCGTTGACACTGACGTTTATGCCGTCAAGTATGTCGGAGGAATAAACGAAATTCATCCCCGACTGCTCCATGATGCGCCGAAACACGCCCGCTGCCGGCTCGTCTGTCGCGTGCACTGTCACTTTTTGTGCCGCGCAGGTGAATCCCAAAAACAACATGAGAGTCAAACATGCAAAGATGCGTCTCATTCCTCGATGGTCATTTGTATGCCAAGGATTTCGTTGATAGTCTCAACAAGGTCGTAGGCGTTGCCTTCGTAATGCAGCGTCAAGTGGTATTTTACTGCGTCGGAAGGCATGCCGGTCACGTCCACACCATATACTTCGCGTATCCGCGCCACGACCACAGGCAACGGTGTGGTGTCAAAATCAATTTCCCGAACTGTGAGCAATGGCCGATTTGTGGCGAGAATCTCCTCAGGTACGTTCCTGGAGGGAGTGGTGTTGTAGTTGTATATATAGGATGCTGTGGCAGTTATAGCCACCAGGATGGCGGCTGCCGCGGCAATGCGCCATGCGCGCAGGTTTCCGGCCGGTTTTATCCCGAGGCGATGCCATCCTTCGCTGGCATTGAAACGTCCGGCGCGGTAATGTTGTGCGATGAATTTTATGTCTTTGTCTTCCATTTTCATGTCTTTTGCATGGCTATGACGCAAAAACACGAAAAAGGTCCTACGCTGTTTAGAAAAAAATTACAAAAACGGAAGAAAAAATGGTTTGTGCCTGTTTGTGAGGTCCTCCCGAAGTCTTGCCGAAGCTTTGGTGAGTTGGTTTTTTACTGTTTTCACAGAGATGCCGAGTTCGTCTGCAATTTCCTGGTTGCCGAGACCGTCGCGTTTGCTGAGTAGGAACACGCGCCGGCAGGCCTCCGGCAATCCGTCAATCGCGCGCCAGATACGAGCGTCGCGTTCGGAGGTGTCGACGGCTTCCTCGTCCGCCTCCGGTATCATGTCTATGCCCACTGTGGGCTTTCGTGCTCGAAGTGTTGAGATGCACTCGTTGCGCAACGTGCGATATATAAAAGCTTTGAAGTTGTCGATGGCAGCTCCGGCCTCAGCGGCCTGCCATGCTTTCAGGAATGCGTTTTGCACGGCATCCTCGGCTTCGTTGGCATCTCCGACAATGCGCAGCGCGTACATGCCCAAGGGCAAGTAAAGATTGCGAAAGTGTATTTCGAACTCGCGTATGGTCATGCGTGGTTGGATGGTCAGAAAGAAATCAGCCGCCGGAAATGCGGGCTTCCGGCGGCTGACTATGGATTGCTTGCGGAAAATCAAGCCTTCACTCGGCAGATGTAAGAGCCGTCACGGGTGTCAACCTCAATTTTGTCGCCGGTGTTGACGAAGAGGGGCACACGGATTTCAGCTCCGGTCTCAAGCGTGGCAGGCTTAAGGGTGTTGGTGGCAGTGTCGCCTTTGATGCCGGGTTCGGTGTAGGTGACCTCAAGCACAGTCTTGATGGGCATTTCGGCGTAGAGCACAGTCTCGGTGGTGGCGTCAGTGACAACTTCCACGGAGTCGCCTTCTTTCATGAAGGGAGCGCCGGTGACGAGTTCCTTGCTGATAGGAATCTGCTCGAAGGTTTCGTTGTTCATGAAGATGTCGTCGGTGCCTTCTGTGTAGAGGAACTGGAAGGGACGACGCTCCACGCGCACGTCCTCGAGCTTTTCGCCGATGTTGAAACGACGTTCAAGTACGCGGCCGTCTACCACGTCTTTGAGTTTTGTGCGCATGAAAGTGTTGCCCTTGCCGGGCTTTACATGGAGGAACTCCACGCAGAAATAAAGGCGGCCATCCATACGGATGCATGTGCCGTTTTTAATGTCTTGAGCGTTTATCATATAGTTGTAAATGGATTTCTGGCTGCAAAATTACATTTTTTTTTGCTAATAATGTCAATTAAAGCCGTAATTTTGCATCATGGAATTGTTAACTCACACATTACGGCGCACGTTGCGCATGAGACTGTCTCTGCGTCGCGATGCGCCTTTGGTGGTAGCTGTCAGCGGCGGAGCCGATTCGGTGGCTTTACTCGCCGCGCTCGCCGACGAGGGTTATCCTTGTGTGGCCGCGCACTGCAATTTTCACTTGCGCGGCGATGAGAGCGTGCGCGATATGCGCTTTGTGGAGTCGCTGACTGAAAAGCTTGGCATCGATTTGTATGTCAAGGATTTCAACGTCCCGGCTGCGATGGCCGAAACAGGAGAGAGTGTGGAGATGGCATGCCGCCGTCTGCGCTACGACTGGTTCGACGAACTGCTCAACACGCTTGGCGGCGCTGATGTGGCTGTTGGACACCACCGCGAGGACAACGTTGAAACGTTTTTCCTGAATCTCGCGCGAGGTACCGGTATTGCCGGACTAACCGGCATGAGTTATCGCCGAGGTAGCGTTGTTCGGCCGTTGCTCGACTGCACTCGTGCGCAGATTGAGGCATATCTGGCCGGGCGCGGTCTCGATTATGTTACCGACAGCACCAATGCCGAGAACGATTACATGCGCAACCGTCTGCGCAACCGTCTTCTGCCGTATTTCGACGATCTCATGCCAGGTGCGCTTGAGGGTGTGGAACGCACAATGGCTATGCTGACCGAGGCGAAATCCATATATGACAAAGCAGTGGAGCTCGCGGCCGAACGCTATGGATCAGTAGACAGCGGAAGCATTGATGTGGGCCGTATGGCCGAAAGTGACGCCAATGCAGCCACACTTTTGTTCGAATTGCTACGTCCGGCAGGATTTACCAGGACGCAAAGCGATAATGTGCTGGCCGATCCTATGCGCTCCGGTGTGGCGTTTGAAGCTCCCGCTGGTTGCTCCCGAGCCGAACTTAGCCGGGGAGTACTGACAATTGTGCGTGGCATCGATGGTGTCGACGACAGGGAGTATGAAATAACGCTCGATGAGGACATTGCGGAGCCGTTGCACATTGCTGTGACAAAGCACGAAAGCGCTGCTGCATTCGTGCCCGAAAAATCGCAGCGGGTGCTGTGCCTTGATGAATCTGTTCTTGATGGAAGTCCGCGTTTATGTCTGCGGCATTGGCGCCGCGGCGACCGCATACGTCCGTTTGGAATGAGCGGTTCGCGGCTCGTGAGTGACTTGTTCTCGGATGCGAAGATGACGGCTGCGCAGAAGCGTGACACATGGTTGCTTACGCGCGACGACCGCATCCTGTGGGTGCTCGGCGTGCGCACCTCCGCGCATTTTCCCGTGGGAAAACGCACGAAGGGCTACATCGAGCTTCGTATCAAATAGATGCGTTGCGTGCTGCCGCAGGCAGTAGTTCCGAGAGAGTAGGGTGTGCGTGCACTATGTCGGTGGCGAGTTCGTCGATGGTGACCATGCCGTGCATGAGTGCGACTGCCTCGGCCACGAGGTCGGAGGCATGAGCACCAAGTACATGCGCGCCAAGCAGCATGCGCGTCTGCGGATTGTACACGAGCTTCACAAGACCGGTAGATGCAATACCTGCGGCCTGAGCCTTGCCGTTGGCAGCGTAGTTGCATCTCGCTGTGGCGCATTCTATTCCGATGCGTTCGCAATCGGCCACAGTAAGACCTGCCATTGCTGCCTCTGGAGTGCAGAATACTGCCGATGGGATGATGTTAAGGTCCACGTCGGAATCTTCACATAGCGCAAGGCGAGCTTGTGCAGACGCTGCGTGCGCAAGCATGCAGAGACCGGTGACATCGCCGGCTGCATAGAATCCCGGTCGGGTGGTGCACATGCGTTCGTCCACTTCTATAAAGCCGCGATTGTTCAGTTCGATGCCGGCTTCGTGCAAACCGTCAGGTAGCACGGGACTACGGCCTGTGGCCATAAGCACCATGTCGGCCTCGACTGAGGCTTCGCCGCGGCGAGTCTCGTAGGTCACGGTACGGTCCGAAGCAATGGACTTTACATTGGCACCAGTTACAAACTTTATCCCTCTGGACTGCAGAGATATGCGCAAGCGTTTGGCTATATCGCCGTCGAACTGCGGCAGAATCTCCTTGCAGTATTCCAACACGGTGACATCCGTGCCCAATGCGGCATAAATACTTGCGAACTCGACGCCTATGACACCGCCGCCAATGATTGTGATGCGACTGGGCAACGGAAGGTCCTCTTGCAGCAACTCATCGCTGGTGGCAGCGTATTCGGCACCGGGAATCGGTAAGCGAGCCGGGGCAGAGCCGGTAGCAATGAGCACTTTGTCAGCCGATAGCTGCACGGAGCCTATCTGAACGCTTCCGTCAGCGTTGATGCTGGCAGTTCCATTGATTACATGTACTTTGGAGAGCATCTGCTGTACTCCGTTGCGCATGCCGTCTACGACTTCGTGCATGCGTGCGCGCGCTCTTTCATAGTTGACGCTGACGCCGTTCACGTCAATGCCTAACGCTGATGATGTGCGTGCATTCAGCGCCGCGTCTGCCGTGGCACACAGGCATTTGGTGGGTATGCAGCCGCGGTTGAGACATGTACCTCCGAGGCGGTCGCGCTCTATGAGCGTGACTTTCATGCCTTTGTCGGCGAGTTTGGCGGCAATTTCATAGCCGCCCGGGCCGCCGCCTATTATTATGATGTCAGATCTTTCCATGTCAGTCGGGGGTGCATGGCAGCCTCTGTTTCATCCGGTTTCGCCATGGGTGTGTGATGAGGAGCCTGCTTGAGTTCGTCGGGATTGTTTTTTGCTTCTTCTGCTATTTGCCTCATGGCAAGAATGAAAGCGTCGAGTGTGTCGCGACTTTCAGTCTCGGTGGGTTCTATCATCAGCGACTCATGGAAGAGCAAGGGGAAGTAAATGGTCGGAGCATGGAACCCTTTGTCAAGCAGTCGTTTGGCGATGTTGAGAGTGGTCACGCCGGAACTCTTGTCCTTGAGGCCGTCAAAAACAAACTCATGCTTGCATGGTCCGGGAATGGGCAATTCATATAGGTCACACAAAGAGTGCATTATATAATTCGCTGACAACGTGGCGAGTGGGCCGACATTGACAATGTTTTCTTTGCCCAGGCTGAGGATGTAGGCGAGTGCTCTGCGGAGCACCGTGTAATTGCCGAGCCATGACGAGATGCGTCCCAATGAACTGTTGGATTGTTCTGATACAGTATAATACCCATTGTTGTCGCGGACCACTCTTGGTGTCGGCAAATATGATTCAAGTCCATGCCTTACGCCGACCGGTCCTGCTCCCGGACCACCGCCTCCGTGGGGGGTGGAGAAAGTTTTATGCAGATTGATGTGCATGACATCGAAACCCATGTCGCCGGGTCGCGCGATTCCGAGCATCGGGTTGAGATTGGCACCGTCGTAGTAAAGCAGCGCTCCGGCAGCGTGTACGGTCTCGGCGATTTCCGGGATGTTGCGCTCGAACATACCGGTGGTGTTAGGGTTGGTGAGCATGACAGCTGCCACAGTCTCGTCGAGTTTATCTTTGAGGTCGTCGAGGTCGACCGTGCCATCGGGACGACTGTGAACTTCCACTACCTCAAGACCGGCGACTGCCGCACTTGCGGGATTGGTGCCGTGGGCGGAGTCGGGTACGATCACTTTTGTGCGCGCCGAATCGCCGCGGTCGGCGTGATACGCACGAATCACCATGAGGCCGGTGAGTTCGCCGTGGGCGCCCGCATAAGGGTTTAGAGTGAATTCGGCCATTCCTCCGATTTCGGAGAGCAAGCGCTGGAGTTGCCAGTAGGCGGCCAGAGCACCCTGCGCAGTGAAAAAGGGCTGTGCGGGGTGTAGGTTTGCCACGGCAGAAGTAGATGCAAGGGCCTCGTTAATTTTGGGATTATACTTCATGGTGCACGATCCCAAGGGGTAGAAGCCGGTGTCTACCCCAAAATTGTTAGTGCTCATGTTGGTGTAATGGCGCACTACGGTGGGCTCGTCGACTTCCGGCAGTTCCGGAGAGGCCTCTCGACGCGTTGCCGCGGGGATTGCAGCTTCAATGGAACCGGCGGCATCGTCGCGGCGTGGCAGTGTGAAGCCTCGACGACCTTTGCGTGAATACTCAAATATGAGATGGTTGTAAAGGGTTCTATTCATGAAGCGGAAGGTCGTTAATCAGTTCAACATATCGGTCAATGTCGGCGCGGTTCTGCATTTCCGTACATGCAACAAGGAGCATATCGGGAGCCACTTCGATGCCGGCCAGTATGCCTTGTGCGGCGGCCGCTTCGATTATCTGGCGTGCGGTGAGGCCGTCGGCAACCCGCAGGAGCACTTCATTGAGGTAGGGACGGTCGGGGTAGACCGGTGTCAGGCGACCTCCCGGAGCAAGGGCGTTGACAAGAGCATGTATGCCCGCACAGCCGGCTTCATTGATCTCACGAAGTCCTTCGGGACCGAGCAAAGAAAGGTATGCGGCAGTGTGGAGGGCCATTATGCCCTGGTTGGAGCAGATGTTGCTTGTTGCTTTTTCGCGTCTGATGTGCTGCTCGCGTGCCTGGAGCGTTAGCACGAACACGCGCTGGCCGTCGCGGTCGGTAGTGGCGCCCACGATTCGCCCCGGCATTTTGCGCATGAGTGCGCGGGTTGTACACATGTAGCCCAGGTAAGGACCACCGTAGTTCATGGGCATGCCGAGAGACTGTGCGTCGCCCACGGCGATGTCAGCGCCCCAGTCGGCCGGCGTGCGGAGAACTGCGAGAGTGGAGGCCACGCAGTTCAATACCAGAAGAGCCTTCGCTGCATGCACATCTTCTGCCACTCCGGTGAAATCCTCAACAATGCCATAGTAGTTGGGTTGCGGGAGGATGACCCCGGCAACATCGCCGGCGCCAAGCATCTCGCGGAGTTGCTCAAGAGATGTCGCGCCATCGTGTTCGGGAATTGTCTCAAGTGTTATGCCGTGCCAACGGGCATAGGTGCCACACACCTGAGCCACTGCCGGCGACATTGTGGCAGAGATGAGCACCCTACGCTTGCGGCGCGCCGCAGCTACGCACATGAGCATGGCTTCTGCTGTGGCCGTAGCGCCGTCGTAGAGCGATGCGTTGCTTACTTCAAGTCCGGTAAGGGCGCACATCATGGACTGATACTCGAATATGTATTGCAGTGTGCCTTGCGACACTTCGGGCTGATATGGGGTATAGGCTGTGAGAAATTCCGAGCGCGCAAGAATGCTCTCGACGGCAGCAGGGACGGCATGGTGATAGACACCACCTCCGGCAAAGCACTTGAGGGTGCGGTTCTCGGCATCGAGCCGGGCGAAGTAGTCCCGGAGCTCCGGCTCGCTCATCGCCTCCGGAATGTCGTATGGATGCTTAAGACGCAATTCGGGCGGCACATCGGCATACAGGGCCTCGATGTCGGCCACGCCGCAGCGCGCGAGCATAGCGTCCACATCGGCCTGCGTATGCGGAAAATATGGGTGGGGACGAAACATGGTGTCAGTGTTTTTCGTTGGCGCAGTGTTCGGCGTAGGCCTCCGGAGTGAGAAGGTCGCCGAGTTCGGTGGGATCGGCAATGGTAACCTCGATAATCCAGTTGGCCATCGGGTTTTCGCTGACGAGGCGCGGGTTGTCAATGAGAGCTTCGTTCACGGCTACGACTATGCCGGTGACGGGCGAGTAGAGATCGCTGGCAGCTTTTACGCTTTCTATTGCGCCGAAATCGTCGCCGGCGCACACTTCGTCGTCGGGTTCGGGCATGTCAACGTATACAACGTTGCCAAGTTGCTTGGCGGCAAATTCGCTGATGCCGATATAGCCTTTGTCGCCTTCTACGCGGATGTATTCGTGGGTGGGGAGATAATAGATGTTTTCCATGGTGTTCTTATTTTTTGTAGTTGGGGGTATAGAATCTTTTCTTTATGACGCGGGCCGGAAAAGTTTTACGACGTACGCGCACCTGCAGCTCGGTTCCGAGGGCTGCGTGTGCCGATCCAACAAGCGCCATGGCAAGGCTGCGGCCGAGCGAAATAGAGCGATAGCCGGTGGTGACGGTGCCCACAACGTTGCCTTCCATGTCGAGCACCTCGTAGCCGTGGCGCGCGATAGCCGGACCTTCAATCTCAAGGCCGACGAGCTTGCGGGCCACTCCTTCGGTTTTCTGATGCACGATGGCGCTTTTGCCGATGAAGTCGTCCTTGTCGAGTTTTACAAACATGCCGAGGCCTGCCTCTACGGGACTAATGTCCTCATCCAGCTCATCGCCGTATAGAGGTAGTCCGGCCTCAAAACGCAGCGTGTCGCGACACCCGAGGCCACAGGGCTTGACACCCGCAGCTATGAGCTTGCACCACATGGCGTCGATGCGCGCCGGTGTGGCATATATCTCAAAGCCGTCCTCTCCGGTATATCCGGTTCGGCTAACGATAGTGCCGTCAGCAAGGTGTTTGAACGTGTAGAACGACAGGTCGGTGACGTCTATTCCCAACACTGTCATGAGCACCATCTCGGCCTCCGGACCCTGCACGGCTATTTCGGCCCAATCGTCACTGACGTTGACGGCGCGCACATTGAAAGCCTGGGCGTGCGTGAGAATCCATTTCACATCCTTTTGGATGTTGGACGCGTTGATAACGAGCAGAAATCTTTGCTCGTCAATGCGATAGACAAGTAAATCATCAATGGTGCCGCCATCGGGGTTTAGCATCATTCCGTACAGAATTTTGCCGTCGGCGAGAGTAGAAATGTCGTTGGTGAATATATAATTGACAAATCGGGCCGCTTCTGGGCCGGAAATGATGACTTCGCCCATATGTGATACATCGAACATGCCTGCGCGGTTGCGCACGGCCTCATGCTCGGCTACGATGCCCTCATATTCTATGGGCATGTCGAATCCGCCGAAAGGGCTCATCTTTGCCCCCGCCTCCAAGTGGCGCTGGTGCAGGGCGGTTTTCTTTAAGTTTTCCATCCGGTAGCAGATATTTATATGTAACTGTTATTCTAACGCCGAGTCGGCTATAATTGTTGCCAGAGCTTCGTTGCCGATGCCGGCAATAAGTGAATCGTTGCCGAGGGCGTTGGTTATGAGTTTGATTTCGGGAGGAAGGCCGCGGAGAGTGGCAAGGGCTTTGTCGACGTCGTGCAGTGCAAAGAAGTCACCGAACAGTTCTACACTTGCAATGGTACCGTCCGTGTGGTTGAGGCGCGTGTCTGCCCCGATATCGCCCACGCCTTCGATACGCCGGGCAAGCGCCGTGCATTTGCGGCTTTTGAACACTTCCTTGTAATACTCCTCTTCGATTTTGCGTATGCCGGCTGCTGCCTCGGAAGGCAGCGAGCACTCTGCATCGCAGATATGGTGTATCATGTGGTTGAGAAATGTTTGCAGCGATATGTCGGGGCGGAGCGAGCGCACTGTGGTGATACGCGATGGAACGCTGACCACCTTGTTGGACTCCAGCTTGGCACGTGACGGAGTAAGCGCACCGGCCATCAGGCGTGGGTCCGTGTCGTAGAGCATGGTTCCGTGCACTATACTGCGCCCTGCGCATTGCCAATAGGCATTTCCGGCTACTTTGCGCCCCCCGATGGTTATGTCGTTGCGTCCGGAGGCCTCGGCGTCAAGGCCGAGCAGGCGGAGAGCATTAACTACGCGTGATGTGTAGCTGTTGAACGCAGTCTGCACGGCGGAAGCCGGAGCGATATAGCTGAACATGATATTGTTAAAATCGGCAAATACTGCGCCGCCTCCACTTTTGCGTCGGTACATACGCACGCCTTCCCGCTCACAGAAGTCGATATCCACCTCTGCCGGCACATCCTGATTGCGTCCGCAAATGACGGTGGGCTCCACCTGCCAAGCGAAAAAGTACTCGTCGGGCGGCATGTTGCGTGCAATCCATTCCTCGGCTGCGAGGTAATAAGGTAGCGCTTGCGGCTGCGTGTATGGCAATATCGTGTTCAGCATCTACAGGATTTTAGATGGCCAAATATAATAATTATTTTACGCAAAAAGAAATTTAGGGAGAAAAAAACGATTGTTTTTTGAGATAATGAAAAAAAACTCAACAAAATAGCCGTCAATTCAAAAAAAAGTACGATATTTGCACTTGCAAAATGACGGAGCAGTACTGTTGTTTCGTAATTTGCTTTAAATCAACGCTATTCAAAAACATTTCTCAAAAAATAACTGAAATGACCAAAGCAGATCTCGTAAACGAAATCTCCAAGACCACCGGCGTGGAAAAAGCCGCAGTACTTGAAACAATCGAAAAATTCATGGAAATTGTAAAGGACTCCCTGGCTAACGGCGAAAACGTTTATCTCCGCGGATTCGGCAGCTTCATCGTCAAGACTCGCAGCGAAAAGACAGCCCGCAACATTTCCAAGAACACTACCATCGTAATCCCCGAACACAAGATTCCCGCATTCAAGCCCGCCAAGGTCTTCATGCAGGACGTGAAATAAATAAAAAAGCTGTAGGCCTTCTGCCAGAGAGCAGCGGGCCGGCACATAATTATTAACCCTTATAAAGCGTAAGCATTATGCCCAGCGGAAAGAAAAGAAAAGGCCACAAGATGGCCACACACAAGCGTAAAAAACGCCTGAGAAAGAACCGTCACAAGAAGAAGTAATCGCGCGTGACAGTTCGACAATCCGACACCGTTCGGACATAAAAGGACTAAACTCACGGCCGCGTAACGCCTGCCAGGGCATAGCGGCTGTGGGATTTGTCCTTTTGTCAGTTTAAGCACCCTCATTGATTAACCCGAATGAAAAGTGAATTAATCGTTGACGTCAAAGCCTCCGAGGTGCAGATCGCACTGTTGGAGGACTCGCGGCTGGTGTCCTTGCAGAAGGAGGCCCGCAACATTGCGTATGCCGTCGGCGACATCTATCTGGCGAAAGTGAAAAAACTGATGCCGGGTCTGAATGCCGCTTTTGTAAACGTGGGTTATGAAAAGGATGCATTCCTTCATTATCTGGACTTGGGCTCGCACTTCGCCAGTTATTCTGAGTTTTTGCAGCAGAATCTGGAGAATCCCAAGAATCCGCCGGTACTCAGCAAGCTCAAACTCAAACCGGAAATCAGCAAGCACGGCTCGATTGCCGATGTGCTCGAACCCGGACGCCCGCTGCTGGTGCAGATTGTGAAAGAGCCCATCTCGTCGAAGGGGCCCCGTCTCACAACCGAATTGTCCTTTACCGGACGCTACATGGTGCTGATACCTTTCTGCGACAAAATCTCCATCTCGCAGAAAATTACAAGCACAGAAGAAAAACTGCGTCTGCGTCAGCTCGTGGCAAGCATCAAGCCCAAGAATTTTGGTGTGATTGTGCGCACGTCGGCCGAAGGCAAGCGCGTGGCAGAACTCAACAGCGAACTTAACACGCTGATGCAGTGCTGGAACGACATGCTTGACAAGGCACGCCGTGCCGAAGCCCCCGCCCTTGTGTTTGAGGAAGAAAGTCGCATCGTGGGCATGCTCCGTGATGTGTTCAGCCCATCGTTCGAGAGTATCGTGGTGAACGACGCCGAGGTGTTCCGTCAGATTCAGAAATACGTGCAGCTCATCGCCCCGGAGCGTGTCGACATCGTAAAGCTCTACGAGAAAGAGGTGCCGGTGTTCGACCATTTCGGAATAACGAGGCAGATTAAGTCGTCGTTCGGAAAGACAGTGTCGTTCCGCTCCGGCGCCTACATCATCATTGAGCACACGGAAGCTCTGCACGTCATTGATGTGAACTCCGGCAACCGCAGCCGTGCGGCAGCCGACCAGGAAAGCAATGCTCTTGAGGTGAATCTGCGCGCGGCCGATGAAATTGCCCGGCAGTTGCGTCTGCGCGACATGGGCGGCATCATCGTTGTGGACTTCATCGACATGGCAAAAGCCGAGCACCGACAGGAACTCTACGATCACATGCGCGAGATAATGGCAACGGACCGCGCGCGGCACAACATTTTGCCGCTTAGCAAATTCGGTCTGATGCAGATTACACGCCAGCGTGTGCGCCCCGTGCTTGACATCCACACCGAGGAGACTTGTCCGTCGTGCTATGGTCGTGGGGAGGTGCAGCCTTCGCTACTGTTTACCGACACTCTGTACGAAAAGCTTGACAAACTCATTAACCATATGGAAATGCGCGACTTCATCATGTATGTGCATCCCTATGTGGAAGGCTATCTGAAGCGTGGTTGGCTGATGAGTATTTATGCCAAGTGGCGCCGCAAACTCGGTGGCAGTTTTAAGATTGTAGCCGATGAATCGCTGGCTTATCTGCAATATCGCGTGGTGAGCAAGGATGGTCATGAACTTGACCTAAAGGAAGCAAAGGACATGAACGCCGCCACAGCCGAAAAACGCGAACAGAAAGCCAAAAAACGAGGCGAGGCTGCAGAGGTTCATGATGCACCGGTAAGGAAAACCAAAATCATGTCGAAGACTGTAGCCGACGAACTTGTTGAGTCTGCCGCCGAGACAGTGCAGCAAAAGGACGCCCCGATGTCGAAGAGCAAGAAACGTCGTCAACGCCGCAAAAAGGCAGCAGAAAATGCCGCCGCCGAGGCCTTGGCTGCTGCCGAAGCTCCCGCCAGCGCAATGAGTGCGCGAGAGTCGGACGCTCCGACCTCGATTGTGGCGAGCGATTATGTGGAGCCTGCTACTGAAGAGAAGCCAGAAACGGAAATGGCATCCGGCGAAGTCGTGGCAGATGCAATTGAAGCGCCCAAGAAGAAGCGTCGTCGTTCCAAGGCAAAAAAGAACGTGGAAGCTGATGATGCGCAAAGTGCTGAAACTGCCGTTCCCGATTCAACTGAGGAAACCGCATCTGTAGCGGAAGAATCAGTACCTGCGACAGCAGTCACCGATAGTGAGAGCGCAGAGGCTGTAAAGCCCAAGCGTCGCCGTCGCAAAAAGGCCGCAGCAACCGGCACGGAAGTGGAACCGGCACTTCAGGCAGCAGTTGAAGAGCAAAAAGCGCTCCCTGTCCACGAGGAGGAATAAGTATTCTTTAATAACTAAACTATTAAGCGCCGCGCGGGATTTCCCGGGCGGCGCTGTCTTTAGCGCGACGGCAAAGTCGGGCTATCTTAAAGGAGCCCAATAGGGGTAGGTGATGTCCCAGAGGAAGAGTGCGTGGGCGGGCATGGAGGTACCGGCAGCACAGCGGTCGCCGGCCTCAAGTACGCGTAGGATGTCGGCCGGCGCCATCTTTCCGCGGCCCACCTCGACAAGTGTGCCGACGACAGCACGCACCATGTTGCGCAGGAAGCGGTCCGCGCGAATCTCAAAGTACCAGCGGTCGGCGTCGATTCGGTGCCACGCAGCGGTTCGTAGGTCGCAGATGTTGGTGCGCGCGTCGCTGTGGAGCTTGGCGAAAGAGGTGAAATCACGGCATCCGAGTAGGAGAGCTGCCGCTTTGTTCATTGCGTCGAAGTCGAGAGTCGGAGAGGCCTGCCACGAGAGCTCGCGCACGAACGGGTCCTTTGACGTGTGGGCGAAATAGCGGTAAGCTCGCTCGGTGGCGTCGAAACGCGCATGTGCGTCGGCGTGTATGGGGGTTATGCTGCGCAGCGCCACATCATGCCCGGCCATGGCGTTGACGGCTCGCAACAGCGCGGAGTGGTCCGTGTCGTCGGGGATGTCGGCATGTGCCACCATTCGGCGCGCGTTGACTCCGGCATCGGTGCGGCCTGCTCCGGTGATGGCTACCGGCACGCGCAAAGCCTTGGAAAATGCTTCCTCAAGGCATTGCTGCACCGATATGTCGGCAGGCTGGCGCTGCCATCCATGGAAGGCAGCGCCGCGAAATGCTATGTCAAGGAAGCAGCGCACAACTTCAGTCTTTTTCGAGATATGTGTAGCCGTACAGGCCTGCACGATAGGTGCTGACGAAGTCGCGACCTTCCTCGGGAGTGATTGATCCGGCTTTCATGGATGCCGTGACCCATGTCTCGACGTTGCGCACGAGTTTCTTAGGGGAGAACTGCACATAGTCAAGCACCTCTGCCACGGTTTCTCCGTCTATTATCTGGTCGATTTCGTAGCGGTCCTTGTAGACGTTGATGTGGATGGCGTTAGTGTCGCCGAAGAGGTTGTGCATATCACCGAGAATCTCCTGGTAGGCGCCCACGAGGAACACTCCGATGTAGTAGGGCTCGCCCTGTTTGACACTATGCACTGGTAGGGCCGACTGCATGCCTTGTGCGGAGATAAAGTGGGATATCTTGCCGTCGCTATCGCAGGTGATGTCCTGGATGGTGCATGTGCGCGTGGGTTTTTCGTCGAGACGCGATATGGGGATGATGGGGAATATCTGGTCGATGGCCCAGGAGTCGGGCAGCGACTGGAACAGCGAGAAGTTGCAGAAGTATTTGTCGGGAATCATGCGCGATATTTTGCGCAGTTCTTCAGGCGCGTGCTTCATGCTGCCCGCGAGTTCGCCGACTTCGCGAGCGATGCTCCAAAAAAGTTTTTCTATCTGGGCACGGGTGCGCAGGTCAAGCATTCCAAGACTGAATAGGTCAAGGGCTTCTTCCCGTATCTGAAGGGCATCGTGCCAACTTTCAAACATGCTCGACTGGTCAAGTTTGTCCCATATGCCGTAGAGTTCGCGGGCGAGTTCGTGGGATTCGGGCGATAGTTCTTCGGAGTCGCGCCACACAGGCAGTTGGGTAGTTTCCAGTACTTCGAAAATGAGCACGGAGTGATGGGCAGTGAGCGAACGACCGCTCTCAGTGATAATGTTAGGATGCTTGAGGTTGTTCTTGGCGCACGCATCGACAAGCGCGGATACGGCATCGTTGGCATACTCCTGTATGGAGTAGTTCATGGAGCTTTCGCTGGCGGAACTGCGTGTGCCGTCGTAGTCGACACCAAGTCCACCGCCGATGTCAACAAAATCGATGTCAAAGCCGGATTTGCTGAGTTGCACATAGAACTGCATTGCTTCGCGCAATGCGTTCTTGATGCGGCGAATCTTTGTGACCTGGCTGCCGATGTGGAAGTGAATGAGCTTAAGGCAATCGGTCATTTCACGGCGTTCCATGAAGTCGATAGCCTCAAGCAGTTCGGAACTGTTGAGACCGAACTTCGACTGGTCGCCGCCGCTTTCTTCCCATTTGCCCGAACCGGAACTGGAGAGTTTGATGCGTATGCCCACGTTGGGGCGCACTTTCAAGCGGCGCGCCACGTCAGTGATGATGCGGAGTTCGTTGAGCTTTTCTACCACAAGGTAGATGCGGCGGCCCATTTTCTGGGCCAGAAGTGCGAGCTCTACATAGCTTTCGTCCTTATAGCCGTTGCAGATTACGAGGGCATTGTCGGCGATGTTGGTCGCAAGCACGGCATGTAGCTCTGGCTTCGAGCCGGCTTCCAGACCGATGTTGAATTTTTTGCCGTAGGTGACGATTTCCTCCACAACCGGCCGCATCTGATTCACTTTGATTGGATAAATCATATAGTTTTGCGCCTTGTACTCGTAGGCGTCGGCAGCCTGTTTGAAGCAGTTGCTTATTTTCTCGATGCGGTTGTCAAGGATGTCGGGGAAGCGGAGCAGCACAGGGCATGAGATGTCGCGCACCTGGAGCTCGTCAAGCACATCTTTGATGTCGACGGATGCATAGCCTTCGCGCGGAGTTACTGCTACGTGTCCTTTGTCGTTGATGGAGAAATAGTTGCGCCCCCATCCTGCAATATTGTACAGCTCAGAGCTGTCCTCAATACGCCATTTTCTCATCGGCTTTGTTGAATTATTTTGGTATGTTTACGCAAATTTACGCAAAAATGTTGAGATAGCAAAAGGGATACGCGTGTGGCGTATCCCTTTTGTGGTCTATGCAGAAGTTTGTTTAGCCCTTGATGGCAGCGATGCCGGGGAGCACCTTGCCTTCGATGGCCTCAAGGAGCGCGCCGCCGCCGGTGCTGACATAGCTTACGCTGTCGGCGAGGCCGAATTTGTTGACGCATGCAACGGAGTCGCCGCCTCCGACGAGGGAGAATGCGCCGTTGTCGGTGGCTTCAACGATGGCTTCGGCGATAGCACGGCTGCCTGCGGTGAAGTTGTCGAACTCGAATACGCCGGCAGGACCATTCCAAAGGATGGTCTTTGCGCCACGGATGGCATCGGCGAAAATCTTGCGTGTTTCGGGGCCTGCGTCCATACCTTCCCAGCCTTCGGGGATATCCATGACGCTGCACACCTGGGTGTTGGCATCGTTGCTGAAAGCGTCAGCAGCCACGCAGTCAGTGGCGAGCACAAGGTTTACGCCTTTTTCCTTGGCCTGCTTCATGATGTCGAGGGCGAGGTCGAGTTTGTCGTTTTCGCAGAGGGATGTGCCGATGTTGCCGCCTTTCGCCTTGGCAAACGTATATGTCATGCCGCCGCAGAGGATGAGGTTGTCGACTTTATCCATGAGGTTTTCGATAATGCCGATCTTTGTGGACACTTTAGAGCCGCCCATGATGGCAGTGAAGGGGCGCTTGATGTCACTGAGTATATTGTCAACGGCCTTTACTTCTTTTTCCATGAGGTAGCCGAGCATCTTGTTGTCGGCGTCGAAGTAGTCGGCAATTACAGCTGTGGAGGCGTGCTTGCGGTGGGCAGTGCCGAAAGCGTCGTTTACGTAAACATCAGCATAGGAGGCAAGCTTTTTTGCGAAAGTTTTCTGACGCTCCTTCATTTCTTTTTTAGCTGCGTCGTAGGCGGGATCTTCTTTGTCGATGCCTACGGGTTTGCCTTCTTCTTCGGGATAGAAGCGGAGGTTTTCGAGCAGCAGCACTTCGCCGGGCTTGAGGTTGGCGGCTGCTTCTTCTGCGTTGGCGCAATCGGGGGCGAATTTTACGTCGGTTCCGAGAGCCTTGGCCACATCGTCCTTGATTTGGGCGAGGGAGAACTTGGGGTTGACCTTGCCTTTGGGTTTGCCCATGTGGGACATGAGGATGAGGCTGCCGCCGTCGGCCAGAATCTTTTTGAGAGTGGGAAGGGCACCGCGGATGCGGGTGTCGTCGGTGACGTGGCCGTTTTCGTCCAGAGGCACGTTAAAGTCTACGCGCACAATCGCCTTTTTGCCGGCGAAGTTGTAGTTGTCGATAGTCATAACAGTATGAAAATTAACAGTATATATTTGATGTTTAATTCTGTTGTTGTCCACCTTGCGGCGATGATGCAAAATTAACGAAAAAAATCCATAATTCGCCGTTAAATAGCTATAAAATTACAATTCGGACTCTTTCAGTTTCTCAGCGTTTTCGGCGATGATGAGGTGGTCGATGACATCCTGTATCTCGCCGTTCATGAATGTGGCGAGATTGTAGATGGTGTAGTTGATGCGATGGTCGGTGATGCGTCCCTGCGGGTAGTTGTAGGTGCGTATCTTGGCGGAGCGGTCGCCGGTGCTGACCATGGTCTTGCGTCGGGAGGCGATGTCGTCGATATACTTCTGGTGTTCCTTGTCGTAGATAAATGTGCGGAGACGGCTGAGAGCACGCTCCTTGTTCTTGGGCTGATCGCGTGTCTCGGTGCATTCGATGAGTATCTCTTCGGTTTCGCCTGTGTTGGGGTTGCGCCACATGTAGCGCAGTCGCACGCCGGACTCTACCTTGTTGACATTCTGGCCGCCGGCTCCTCCCGAGCGGAAAGTGTCCCACTTGATTTCGCCTTCGTTGATTTCCACATCAAATGGTTCGGCCTCGGGGAGTACGGCCACGGTGGCGGCTGATGTGTGGACGCGTCCCTGCGTTTCTGTGGCCGGCACCCGCTGCACCCTGTGTACGCCGCTTTCGTACTTGAGCACGCCGTACACACCATCGCCGGTAACACTGAGCACCACCTCTTTATAGCCTCCTGCGGCGCCTTCGCTGGCCGAGGTGACAGCGACGTTCCAACCTCGGCTCTCGCAGAAGCGGATGTACATTTTGCACAGGTCGCCGGCGAATATTGCAGCCTCGTCGCCGCCGGTGCCACCGCGGATTTCGAGTATGGCATTCTTTCCGTCCTCCGGGTCGGCAGGGATGAGCAGCAGCTTTATTTCTTCTTCAAGGCGTGGCAGCTCGGCCTGTGCGGCATCGATTTGCTCTCGGGCCATTTGGCGCAGTTCGGGGTCGGATTCGGCCTCGAGCAGTTCTTTGCCGTCAGCCACATCCGCTATTAGAGATCGATAGCGTCTGGTGGCGTCGGTGAGGCGTTGTAGTTCCTTATATTCTTTGGTAAGACGTACATAGCGCTTCATGTCGGCTATCACGTCGGGATCGGTTATGAGTGTGGCCACCTCTTCGAATCGGGCTTCTATGCCGTCGAGGCGGGTGAGCAAAGATTGGTCAGCCATGCGTTTTGTCGGTGATAATTTTGTGCAAAGATACGAATAAGTCGAGAGAAAAAGCAAATGAATTTGCTTTTTCCGAGCGCGAGTATCTAAGACATAGTCAAAGATACGAGAAAACGCGGATTTTATATGTTTTGATGATGAAAGTATCCAAGTGCTTAGTCGAAGATGCGAAAAAAAGTAGTAACTTTGCGCTCGTATGTACAAGGTTTATATAGCACTATTCATTATATTATTGTCGCCGGTGGTTGCAATGGGTCAAAGCAAGAAGCAGCCGGTGGCACCTGCCACGGCGTGGGAGCCGCTGCAGCCGCTCGGACTGCGCGAGCCCTGCGGCATTGATACGCTTGAGTACAATTACTTTCAAGCGTCTATTCCATCGGCACGCAGCATTGCGTGGGCTACGACAGGCAACTATGGCGCAGAGGGAATCAACATGATTTTCGATGAGCGGTTGCCGGTGAGCGAGTTCTTTTTGGGTGATGCGTTGCGCACTTGGAAACCGCGCACTCGCAAGTTTTACAACTCCCGTGTGCCCATGACGCTGCTTGGATATACAACCGGTGGTGGTCGCGACAATGCGCAGGACCATCTTACCGCAACTTTTTCGGGCAACATCAACAAGCGTTCGCAGGTAGGGGCTATGCTTGACTATCTTTATTCTAAAGGTTCGTACAACAACCAGGCCACCAACGACATGACATGGGGCTTCTCCGGTTCGCACATAGGTGACCGTTACGAATTTCAAGGATATTTCTATCATTACAATCTGGTGAACAAGGAGAATGGTGGTATCACCGACGTTCTCTATATTACCGATCCTGCCGAGGTGCAGGGCGGTGTGACTACGGTGGATCCCAAGAGTATACCTACGCGCCTGAGCAATGCCCACACGCGCAACGTTGGCACCGATCTGTGGCTTAACAACCGTTATAAGGTGGGATTCTGGCGCACTGATGCGACTGTTGATTCTCTCGACAACGAGATTCCCGACTCGCTGCAGACGCACACCTATGTGCCGGTGACGTCGTTTGTATGGACGCTGCACTATCGCGAGCAGAAACATATATTCACCAACCGGTCGGCATCGGAGGCTGCTGATTTCTTCGAAAACACCTATATGACCAATAACGGCACATACGACCGCACTACCTACTGGGCTCTCACCAACACTGTGGGCGTGCAGTTGCTCGAAGGATTCCACAAATATGCGCCGTTCGGACTTTCGGCTTATCTGACGTATGAGATGCGCCGTTTCAACCAGACTCCGGATTCGACAGATCATGCCAATTACGAAGCGCTCGGCCTGTCGCCATTGCCGGAAGGCGCCGCCGACATGGCGGCAAGAGAGTCACAGAACCTTGCATGGGCCGGCGCACAGCTGACGAAGCTGCGCGGGTCGGTATTGACGTATGACGCCACAGCCGAACTGGGAGTAATTGGCGATGTAGCCGGCGACTTGCGCATACGCGGGAATGTGCGTTCTCGGGTCCCTCTGCTGGGCGACTCTATGCGCGTGCATGCCTACGGCGAATTTCTCAATGAGGAGACTCCGTATCTGATGCGCCACTATCGTTCCAATCATTTTATATGGAACAACGATTTCGGAAAACAGCGCACCTATGCTTTCGGCGGCACAGTGCAGATGGGGCGTACAGGCACAACGCTTAGCGCCGGAGTGAAAAACCTTCAAAACTATGTGTACTTCGGATCTGACGCGTTGCCGGTGCAGCACGATGGCAATGTGCAGGTGTTCCACGCCACTCTGCAGCAGAATTTTCGCGTGGGTATTTTCAACTGGCGCAACAAGGTGACATATCAGACCTCGACCAACGATAATGTGTTGCCTCTGCCCAGGCTTGCAGTGTACAGCAACATGTTTCTGCTGTTCCGAGTGGCCACACTGAATGTGCAACTCGGCGTGGACTGCGACTGGTATACGAAATACTATGCGCCGGCTTATCAGCCCGCGACTGCAAGTTTCATAAATCAGCACGAGGTGAAACTCGGCAATTACCCGTTTATGAACGTGTATGCCAACATGAAGCTTGGCCGCACTCGCTTCTATGTGATGATGAGCCACATCAACCAGGGCTGGTTCTCCAACGACTATTTCTCGGTAGTGGATTATCCGCTGAACCCGCGGCGTTTCCAACTCGGTCTCAGCGTGGACTTCGCCAACTAATCGGCGCCCCGGGCGTTTTATTAAAAACGCTGAATTATGAAAAAACTCAAAAGTATTAACGGACGCATGCCTTTGCTCGTGGGCGGGCTGGCGTTGGTTCTTGCTCTCATGTGGGCGCTTGGGCGCTGTAGCAGCCGGCCGGAAGGGACTTTTGCTTTTTCCGACAGGCATCCCGAAGGCGACACAGTGCATGTGGCCATAGAGATGTCGCCGCTGCTGTATTCTCGACAGGGCGACAGCATAGTTGGTCTTGACTATGAAATAATACGCCACATTGCCGCCGCCCATAATCTGCAGGTAAGCTTCCGGCCTTTCGTTCCGCTTCATTTTGCCCTTGAAGGACTTGAGGCGGGAACGTTCGATGTCGTGGTGGCCGCCCTTCCCGCTACGACAGCCACACGTGAGCGTTACCATATGACCAACAGTGTGTACACCGGCCGGCAGACCCTCGTGCAACTGCGCGACAGTGCCACCGGGAAACCACACATAGATTCGCAGGAAAAACTTGCCGGCCATCGCGTGTGGGTCGTGGCCAAGTCGCCGTATGCCGACCGCCTCTCCAATCTCGGTGCGGAACTTGGCGATACTATTTATGTAGAGTCGTCACCCGACTACTCGGCCGAGCATCTGTGCCTGCTGACGGCATCGGGAGAAATTCCGCGCGCAGTGGTTGATGAGGCCACGGCACGGCGTATCGCTGCAGACTATCCGCAGCTCGACGTGTCTGTGCCCGTGTCGTTCAATCAGTTCCAGAGCTGGGCGGTGGGACGCGAAGAACTTCGCGATAGCTTTAATGTGTGGCTCGAAGAGTTCCGCGCTACGGCCGCTTACGATTCTCTTGTGACCAGATACATTTCCGGCGTCGGAGACTGATGCATACAAGGGGGGCTGGGCGTTTTGCATCATGTCGGTATTTTTTGTAATTTTGCAAATTATTACGGAAATACTCACATGGCCACTATCAATCAAGAAATAGAGCGCCGGCGCACATTTGCTATCATATCGCACCCTGACGCCGGCAAGACGACACTTACAGAGAAACTTCTGCTATTTGGCGGCGCTATCCACATTGCAGGCGCAGTCAAAAGCAACAAGATAAAGAAAACAGCCACCAGCGACTGGATGGAAATCGAAAAACAGCGCGGCATTTCAGTGGCCACTTCTGTCATGGGATTCAACTATGGCGACTACAAAATCAACATCCTCGACACCCCCGGCCACCAGGATTTTGCCGAGGATACATATCGCACGCTCACGGCCGTAGACAGCGTAATCATCGTGGTCGACGTGGCGAAAGGCGTGGAGATGCAGACCCGCAAACTCATGGAGGTTTGCCGCATGCGCAACACGCCGGTAATCATATTCGTAAACAAGCTCGACCGCGAGGGTCGCGATCCGTTTGAAATCCTTGACGAGCTGGAGGCGGAATTGAAAATCGCAGTGCGTCCTCTCTCGTGGCCCATCGGTATAGGGGCAAAATTCAAGGGCGTTTACAATATCTATGAGAACACCCTCGACCTGTTCCAGCCCGACAAGCAGAAGGTGAGCGAGCGCGTGGAAATCGACGATGTGAACGACCCTCGCGTCGATGCCGCCGTGGGAGAGGCCGACGCTACCCGTCTGCGTGACGATCTTGAACTTATAGAAGGTGTATATCCGGAATTCGATGTGACGCCATATCTGCAGGGCAAGCTTGCTCCTGTGTTCTTTGGTTCTGCGCTTAACACATTCGGCGTGAAAGAATTGCTCGACTGCTTTGTGAAGATTGCGCCATCGCCACGTCCAGTAGAGACTGAGGAGCGCACGGTGCGCCCCGAGGAAGAAAAATTCTCGGGCTTCGTGTTCAAGATACATGCCAACATGGACCCCAACCATCGCAGTTGTATTGCTTTTGTGAAGGTGTGCAGCGGGCGCTTCGAGCGCAATAGCCCATACAAGCAGGTGCGCAGTGGCAAGGTGATGAAATTTTCCGCACCTACAGCTTTCATGGCACAGAAAAAAAGTATCGTGGACGAAGCTTATCCCGGTGATATTGTCGGCCTGCCCGACACCGGCAACTTTAAAATCGGCGACACGCTCACGGAAGGCGAGGATATTCATTTCAAGGGATTGCCAAGCTTCTCGCCGGAGATGTTCAAGTACATCGAAAACACCGACCCCATGAAGAGCAAACAGCTCGAGAAGGGCATACAACAGCTTATGGACGAAGGCGTTGCGCAGTTGTTTGTCAATCAGTTTAACGGACGCAAAATCATCGGCACTGTAGGGCAGCTGCAGTTCGAGGTCATTCAATACCGTCTGCTGCACGAATATGGTGCCCAGTGTCGCTGGGAGCCCATCTCGCTTTACAAGGCTTGTTGGATAGAGAGCGACGACAGCGATGCACTGGCGGCATTCAAGAAGCGCAAGCATCAGTTCATGGCCGTCGATCGCGAAGGCCGCGATGTGTTCCTTGCCGATTCCAACTATGTGCTTCAGATGGCTCAAAACGACTTTCCGAAGATACGTTTTCACTTCAGCTCTGAATTTTAAGTCTTTTATTGCAATATTTCGCAAAAAAAGATATATCTTTGTCGAAAATACTACAATTGACGATGCTCAAACGCTTTTTCATCTCCATGCTCGGCACTGTGGCCGGCGTGTTTATCAGCGGCATTCTCGCCGTATTGGTTATACTTATGGCCGTAGGCATGATAGCCGGCAAGTCGCTGGGAGGCGGTTCGGGAGTGCAGGATCACTCCATTCTCCATATCAAACTTGACGGAGACCTTGCCGAACGTATGTCTACGCCTTCGTTGATGGAAATGGTGCAGGGCGACATGGGGCCGTCGCTGGCTCTTGACGAACTGCGCGCGGCGCTTGCTAAGGCAGCCGACGACAAAAAAGTGGATGGCATATTCCTTGACTGCGGCAGTTTTGCTGCCGGCGCTGCAAGTTGCGAAGAGCTCGTCGGCTACATCAGAGATTTCAAGAGCAAAAGCGGCAAGTGGGTATATGCCTACGCCGACAGTTACGCGCAGGGTGCCTATCTGGTGGCTTCCACTGCCGACAGTATATTTGTCAACCCCATAGGTTCGGTCGATGTGCACGGCACTGCTTCAGCCACTCCTTTCTTCAAGGATCTTCTTGACAAAGTGGGTGTAAAGATGCAGATAATCAAGGTGGGAACCTACAAGAGCGCCGTCGAGCCTTTTATCCTCAACGAAATGAGCGCTCCCGCACGCCTTCAGCAGCAAGAGTACGTCGACAGTATATGGCACTATCTCAGTGCCACTATTGCGGCAGGCCGCAACACCGAAGCCGCTGCCGTGACCGGATGGGCTGACAGCATTTGTGCCACCTGGACCACGGCCAGGACTATATCCGGCGGCCTCGCCGATGCTGCAGTATATCGCCGCACTATGGAGGACCGCCTTCGCGCTCTCACTGACCTCAAGGACGATGAGGATTTGCGCTACGTTACGCCGGCCGAATATCTCGCAGTTTCCGCCAACCCTCTCAAATCTCTTGAAGAGAAAAAGCACATCGCTGTGCTTTATGCCTGTGGCGACATTGTGGACAGTGGCAAAGGTGGTATCGTGGGAGAGACCATGGTGCCCGAAATCATTAAGCTGGCCGACAACGACAAGGTGAAAGGCCTCGTGTTGCGCGTCAACAGCGGCGGCGGTAGCGCGTTCGCCTCCGAACAGATTTGGGAAGCGCTTGAATACTTCAAAAGCAAGGATAAGCCCTTCTATGTGTCGATGGGCGATTACGCTGCCAGCGGAGGGTACTATATCTCTTGTGGCGCGGACAAGATCTACGCCGACGCGACCACCCTTACCGGTTCTATCGGTGTGTTCGGTATGATTCCCGAAGCCTCCGAACTGTTGAACAACAAGCTCGGAGTGCATTTCAGCGTGGTGCAGAGCAACCCCAATGCAGCCTTCCCTGTATTCTTCAAACCTCTCACGCCCGACCAGATGGCTGCCATGCAGGCCAACGTGGACAACACATATGCTCTGTTTACGCAACGCGTAGCCGATGGACGCGACTTGCCGGTCGACAGCGTGCGCAGCATAGCTGAAGGTAGAGTATGGGTGGGATCTTCCGCCCTTCGCCTTGGTCTTGTAGATGAGTTGGCAGCACTGCCCGACGTAATAAAGGCTATGGCATCGGCGACCGGTCTTGATGCTGATCAGACCGTGACCTATCCAAAGAACGAGGACGACATGTGGATGCAGCTTTTGCGCGAGAGCAAAGCGCTTGACGGCGCCCGTGCTGCCGCAGGCTACAGCCCTCTCGAGCGCCGCGCTCTGCAGGTGGCCGAGCATATAGTGAAACAGAATCCGCTCCAGGCCCGTATGCCCATGACAATCATTCGCTAACCGGAATATATCTGCGACTTTGACACTGAAATCTTTCATACGCCATGCCGTTCTGCTCCCGTGCTCAAAAATGTACGGCGCAGCGGTGTATGTGCGCAACAAGATGTTCGACTGGAGCATCTTGAAACAGCACACTTTCGGTGTACCGGTCATAGTTGTCGGGAATATCGCGGTAGGCGGCACAGGTAAAACTCCGCATGTGGAGTTCATCCTGAATGCCATGTGCAACAGCCATCACGTGGCATTTCTCAGCCGCGGATACAAACGACGCACCAAAGGATTCGTGATGGCTACATCCAAGAGCACGCCGCGCGACATCGGCGACGAGGCTTACCAGATTTACCATAAGTTCGGCGGCCGCGTGCCCGTTGCCGTGTGTGAGGATAGGGTGAACGGCATACGCGAGCTGCTCAACATTGATCCTGCCATCAACATGCTCGTGCTTGACGATGCTTTCCAGCACCGCTACGTCAAGCCTACGGTTGCAGTGGTCGTGACAGAGTACAACAGACCCGTGTTCGAGGATAAACTGTTGCCTTTCGGCAGGCTGCGCGAGAGCGTAAGGGCGATTAACCGCTCAGACATCGTAGTGGTGAGCAAGTGTCCGACGCACATGAAACCATTGGACTACCGCATTTTCAGCAATAATATCAATCTCTTTCCTTGTCAAAGTCTGTTTTTCTCGCGTTATACCTACAGACCTCTGCGACCGCTCTTTCCGGATACTGTGGGCCGTATTCCGTATCTTGATTGGCTCGGAGAGGACGACACGGTGCTGGCCGTGGCCGGCATAGGCAATCCGCGTCCATTCGTGAGATATCTGAAAAGTTTCAGTTTCCGGGTGAAAGTGAACGTGTTCGCCGACCACCACAACTATACCCGCAAGGACATAGAACTGCTGCGCAAACGCTACAACGAAATGCGTGGCAACAACAAGATAATAGTCACTACCGAAAAGGACGCCGTGCGTCTCAGCTGCAACCCGTATTTTCCGCATGAACTCAAATCCGTGACATTCTATCTTCCCATTGAAGTGGAGTTCATGCCCAACGGTGCGGGGAGCGGCCCAGATTCGTTTGCCGACGCTATCCGACAGACTATTCGCCGCAATATGCACGTTTGAACTTAAATCATTCTGCAGGCGTTTTGCTATCATAAAAATCATAACCATTAGAAACAACCATCCAACCATGCTCGAAAAAATCAAAGAAACGGCGGCATTTCTCGCCGGCAAAGTAGCAGAAATGCCCAAAACCGCCATCATCCTGGGCACCGGTCTCGGCACGCTCGTAGACTTCATGGAGGACAAACAGTATATCCCCTATAAGGACATTCCCAACTTCCCCGTCAGCACCGTTGAGGGCCATAGCGGCAATCTCATCTTCGGCAAACTCGGAGGCAAACTCGTCATGGCCATGCAGGGACGCTTCCATTACTATGAGGGCTACGACATGAAGCAGGTGACTTTCCCCGTGCGTGTGATGCGCGCCCTCGGCGTCGAGACGCTCTTCGTCAGCAACGCAGCAGGCGGCATGAACAAGGAATTCAAGGTGGGCGACGTAATGGTAATCTGCGATCAGATTAACCTGTTCCCCGAGAATCCCCTGCGCGGTAAAAACTACAACGAACTTGGCGACCGCTTCCCCGCCATGACCGAACCCTACGACCACGCCCTCATCGCTCTGGCCGACAAAATCGCAGCCGAGAAGCAGATTCGTCTGATGCACGGCGTATACGTCGGCACCACCGGTCCCACATTCGAGACTCCCGCCGAGTACGAGTATTTCCGCATCATTGGCGGCGACGCAGTGGGCATGAGCACCGTGCCCGAAGTTATCGTGGCCCGTCATGGCGGAATGCGTGTTTTCGGCATCAGCGTTATCACCGACCTTGGCGGTAAGGATATCCACGACGTTCCCAGCCACGAAGAGGTGCAGCTGGCAGCCGTCAAGGCTCAGCCCACTGTTGTCACCCTCATGCGCGAAATGGTTGCACGCTCTTGAATTATAAATGAGTCAGACAGAAATTTCAACCCTCGGCGAGTTTGGTCTTATCGACCGGCTCACTGAGGGTCTTGAACCCAAGCAGGCCTCGACCGTGCTCGCCGTGGGCGATGATGCGGCCATACTCAATTATCCCGACACCGAGTTGCTTGTCACTACCGACATGTTGCTCGAAAACGTGCACTTCGACCTCACATATGTGCCGTTGAAGCATCTTGGCTACAAGGCTGCGGTGGTCAACTTCTCCGACATCTACGCGATGAACGGCACGCCTCGACAAATCACCGTAAGCCTTGGCATCTCGCGTCGCTTCACCGTGGAGCACATCCAGGCGCTTTACGAAGGCATACGTCTGGCGTGTGAAATATATGGAGTGGACATAGTTGGCGGTGACACATGCTCGTCGCACCAGGGGCTGGTCATATCAGTCACCTGCATAGGTGATGCTCCCCGCGGTACGGCAGTTAAGCGCAGCGGCGCTAAACCCACCGATATCATCTGCGTGAGCGGCGATCTTGGTGCCGCCTACATGGGGCTGCAACTGCTGGAGCGCGAAAAGGTGGCATCGGCCGGACAATCCGATTTTGTGCCGGACTTCGCCGGTAAAGAGTACATCGTTGAACGCCAGCTCAAACCGGAGGCACGCCGCGATGTGATAGATGCGCTCGCCAGGGCCGGCATAGTCCCGACCGCCATGATGGACATCAGCGATGGTCTCTCGTCGGAACTGATGCACATATGCAAGCAGAGTGGAGTAGGGTGCAGAGTCTATGAGGAGCGCATCCCAATCGACTACCAGACGGCACTCATGGCCGAGGAACTGAACATGAACCTCGTCACCGCCGCGCTTAATGGCGGCGAAGATTATGAACTGCTGTTCACTGTGCCCCTCTCCGCCCACGACAAGGTGACGCAGATTCCCGGAGTGCGCGAAATCGGCTACATCACCGATGCTGACAAAGGTTGCGCTCTCGTCGGCCGTGACGGGCAGTCTGAAATCCCTCTTAAGGCGCAAGGATGGAATCCGCTTGCTGAAGAGCAAAAATAGGTAGTATTTCAAAAAAAATGATTAAATTTGCACCCGCAAAACCAATAGAACATTCATAGAAATGATAAATCGAATATTGATCCGTGTGAAAGTGGTGCAGATGTTATACTCCTATCTGCTCACGCAGAGCGAATTTCATATCGACGCCGCTCCCGAGGCTCCTTCGGCAGACCGTCGTTTTGCCTACACGGTGTATCTCGATCTGCTCCTGTCAGTAATGGAGCTATCCGGCATCAGCACGGCGCGTGCGCGCGGCGCACACTCCCTTGTAGTTGAACGTGTGTTGCGCGAAAACCGCGTCGGAGCAGCTTTGGCTGCTACCGATGAGTTGAAAACCACACTCACACGCGGCAACTCGGATATAGACGGCATGCGCCCTTATCTGCAACGCGTGGCAGATGCCGTGGCTGCGTCCGATGCATTCCGCGACTACAAGAAAATCAAAAACCGCACTCCGGCTGATGATGCACGCTTTTGGAGCGTGGTGCTTGAGACCATTCTTCTCAAGGATCCCGAGCTTTCCGCATTTATGCGAACTGTTCCCGGATTCACAGGCAAAGGTCTTGAAATGGGTCTCGATGCCGCCAAGGTCTCGCTCGCAGCGTTCGGCGACGCTCGTCTGGGCTATCTCACCGCAAAGACCGACCTGCAGCGCTCGCTTGACAAGGCCTACGACCTCTATTATGGAATATTTGAGCTGATGGTGGAAATCACCCGCGAACAGCGCAAGCGTCTTGAAGCAGCAAAAGAAAAGTATGTGCCCACGGCTGCCGACCTCAACCCGGTCACAAAATTTGTGGACAACGCTTTCATCGCACGCCTTGAAGCCGACGAAGCTTTTGCGGGTCGCATGGAAAAATCGCCCATGCATTGGGGCGACGACACTGTGCTTGTGCCGCGTCTGCTTGATGCCATACTGTCCTCCGAACTCTATGCCAAGTATATGGAAGAGCCGGTCGGCGACTATGCTTCGGAATGTGAGTTCTGGCGTGAGTTGTGCAAAAGCATAATCCTGCCGTCCGACGACCTCGCTGAGGCCATGGAGAGCCGCTCCGTGTTCTGGAACGATGACATGCAGGTAATGGGCACGTTCGTACTCAAGAGCCTTCGCCAAATGGCATCTGCGCCAGAAGGAGAGCCGCTTCCCTTCCTACCTCAGTATAAAGACGCTGAAGACGAGGCCTTCGGCCCCGAACTTTTCACCTTGGCTGTGGATCATCGCGACGAGTACCGCTCTTACATTGATCGCTTCATCAATGCCGAGCATTGGGACCCCGAGCGCCTTGCTTTCATGGACATCGTGATTATGACGTGCGCCATTGCCGAGCTTCTCAATTACCCTTCAATTCCCGTGCCGGTAACGATGAACGAGTACGTGGAAATAGCCAACAGCTACAGCACAGCCCGCAGTGGACAGTTTGTCAATGGTCTGCTCTATGCTGTCAGCGAGTATCTTCGTGCCGAGGGTAAACTTACAAAATAACGAATACTAAAACTCATAATTATGCTGTCAAACTACATTCTCCTCCAGCAGGCCCAGCAGGGCAATTTCCTCACCAGTTGGGGACTTATCATCATCCTTTTCGTGGTGTTCTACTTCTTCATGATTCGTCCGCAGCAGAAGCGTCAGAAGGAAATCCGCAAATTCCGCGAAAGCCTCTCCAAAGGCGACAACGTGGTCACTGCTGGTGGCATTCATGGCAAAATCGTTGACGCAAACGATGCCGAGAACTACTTCCTGCTCGAAATCGCCAGTGGTGTACGCATCCGCATCGACAAGGGTTCTGTGTATCCCTCGGCGGCTGAGGCATCGCAGGCAGCAGCTGAAAGCGACAAAAAATAATTAGCGGGCTCTCACCGTCTCAACGGCGTGAAACTCGACATTCGCAGGCGAATGGCTCTTGTGAGCCGTGCGGCCCACACGCAGCGTGGCAAGAACATCCTGACATTCGGGGTGTTCCTGCTCATTTCCGCTGTGTTGTGGGTCGTGCTGTCTCTTAACGAGGAGGACCAGGTGGACCTGCGCATGACTTTAAAAATTGAGCATGTGCCGGACACAGTGACGATTGTATCCATACCTCCGGAACATGTGAATGTGAGCCTTCGCGCCCGTCGCACCGACCTGCTCAAGAGCACGCTCGGGCGCGAGCCGTCGCTTAGAGTCGACTGGCGCGCTTATCGCTCGCGTGGGTTGTTGTCGCTGAGTTCGTCAGAGTTGAAGACATTGGCTCGCAATGCAGTAGGAGGCGCAACGGTGCTAAGCGTCACGCCCGACTCGCTGCACCTGCTCTACACTAACTCGCGCGGACGTCAATTGCCCGTTGTGCTCGACTACAAAGTCACCCCCGGACCACAGGTGGCTCTTGTCGGGCGTCCGACTGTGAAGCCGGATTCTGCCATGGTGTATGCCATAGGCTCGGCTGCAAGCGGTCTCAGCGCTGTGGCGACGGAACCCATACGCATATCAGGCCTTGGCGAAACCACAACCATGCGTGTGCGTCTTACCACACCGGCGCGCACACGCGCTTTCCCTGATAGCGTGGATGTGACTTTCCATGTAGAGCCGCTCATCATGAAAACGCGCCGCGTTGTAATCGAACCAATTGGAGTGCCGGCAGGCACAAAACTCATAACTTTCCCGGCGCAGGTAAACGTCAGCTACATGGTGCCCGCAAGTGTGTACAAGCATAGTTCGCCGCAATTTCGTGTGGTAGCGGATTACCGCACCATCGATACCTCTGCGCCAACGCGCAACATGCGTCTGCGTCTTGTCGACGTGGATGAGAATCTGCAGAATGTGTATCTTTCGGCCGACAGTGCCGAATACATCATCGAACGTCAACAATGAATATAATAGCACTTGCCGGAGGCATCGGTGCCGGCAAAAGCATGGTCAGCCGCATGCTTCGCGCCATGGGCTACGAAGTGTACGACACAGACTCGGCCGCCCGTCGCATCATGGACTCGAGCTCTGAAATCAAACAATTTCTACAAGAAAAAATCAGTCCCGATGCCGTAAACGACATGGGGGTGATCAACAGGGCTGCAGTAGCCGCAGTTGTATTTTCCGATGCTGAACGTCTGGCCATGCTCAATGAGGTGGTTCATTCTGCTGTGAGAGCTGATATGCGGGCATGGGCCAAGACATGCGGCGATGCGATGTTTGTTGAGTCTGCCATTGCAGTTGGCAGCGGTTTAGCTGATGAGGTGGATGCAATATGGGAAGTATCCGCGCCAGAGGATTTGCGTATAAAGCGTATTTGCATGCGAGGCTCAGGAATGACACCTGCCCAGGCGCTTGCACGTATCGACGCACAGCGGGCCGAACTGTCAGCTGTGGGAAAGCTCCGAACAGTCGAGCTTATAAACGACAATGCCACCCCTTTGCTTCCACAGCTTGAGGCGGCATTGCGTACTGTAGGATAAGTTTAGAACTCGTAGTCAACGCATCCGCGGAGTTCCTTGTTGGCCCCGAGCAGAGATGCTGCCGCCACATGAGCAGGATGCTTTGCGTACACGGCAACGTCGGCCATCGTAGGCACGATTGCTGTGAGCACTACGTCCCACTCCTCGGTGGGATTCTGGTTGAGACCTACTTCGATGGACTGGAGGCAGTCAATCTGTTCCGGCAAAGCCTCAAGGGCGTTCTTGAATTCGGTGGCTACGCGAAGGCGCTCTTCCGGAGTGCCTTTAAGGAGGAACATTACGATGTGTTTTACCATAGCTTTATGCGTTGTTGTAAAGGCGCTCGCGGGTTGCGAGCACACGTTCGTCGGTGATATAATCGTCGTAGTCCATCATCTTGTCGATGATGCCGTTGGGAGTGAGTTCAATCACACGGTTGCAGACAGTCTGGATAAATTCATGGTCGTGCGACGCCATGAGAATATTTCCCTTGAAGGCCTGCAGAGTGTTGTTGAAAGCCTGGATACTTTCGAGATCAAGGTGATTGGTAGGCGAGTCGAGCACAAGAGTGTTGGCATTGGTCATCATCATGCGTGCAATCATGCAGCGCATTTTTTCGCCACCGCTGAGCACACTTGCTTTCTTGAGCACTTCTTCGCCGGAGAACAGCATCTTGCCGAGGAAGCCTTTGAGGTAGATCTCGCTCGTGTCGTTGCTGAACTGGCACAGCCAGTCGACCAGGTTGAGGTCGGTTCGGAAGAAGTCCGAGTTGTCCATCGGCAGATAGGCTGTGGTGATGGTCTGGCCCCAGTCGAAGGTGCCTTCATCAGCCTTGCGGTTGCCCATCACGATCTCAAAGAGCGCAGTCATTGCACGGGGGTCGTGGCTTAGGAACACCACCTTGTCACCTTTCTCAATTTGGAAGTTGACATCGCGGAAGAGCAGGGTTCCGTCATCGCTGGTAGCGCTCAGACCATGCACCTCAAGGATTTTATTGCCGGGTTCGCGCTCGGGGGTGAAGATTATGCCCGGATAGCGGCGCGATGAAGGCTGGATTTCCTCGACATTGAGTTTTTCAAGCATCTTTTTGCGGGAAGTTGTCTGCTTGCTCTTGGCCACGTTGGCACTGAAACGCTGGATAAACTCCATAAGTTCTTTGCGCTTTTCCTCTGCCTTCTTGTTCTGCTGTTGCTGCTGGCGCAGGGCGAGCTGGCTCGACTGATACCAGAAGCTGTAGTTGCCGGCGAAAAGCTGTACGCGGCTGTAGTCAATGTCAAGAGTGTGGGTGCACACGGAGTCAAGGAAGTGGCGGTCGTGGCTGACCACGAGTACCGTGTTCTCAAACTTTGAGAGATAGTCCTCAAGCCACGCCACGGTGTCGAGGTCAAGGTCATTGGTGGGCTCGTCGAGCAGCAGGTTGTCGGGATTGCCGAAGAGGGCTTTGGCGAGGAGCACGCGCACTTTTTCCTTACCGCTGAGATCGCGCATCATTAGGTAGTGCTTGTCTTCCTTGATGCCGAGACCGCTGAGCAGTGCTGCAGCGTCGCTCTCAGCATTCCAGCCTTCGAGCTCGGCGAATTTCTCCTCAAGCTCCGAAGCGCGCATGCCGTCGGCATCGCTAAAGTCTGCCTTGGCGTATAGCGCGTCTTTCTCCTGCATTATATCCCAAAGCACGGTGTGACCTTGAAGCACGGTGTTCATGACTGTGCAGTCGTCGAATTTGTAGTGGTCCTGCTCAAGCACACTCATGCGCTCGCCGGGGCCCTGGCTGATCGTGCCGTGCGTGGGCGACAATTCGCCGCTGAGCATACGCATCAGCGTGGACTTTCCGGCGCCGTTGGCGCCTATGATTCCGTAGCAGTTGCCGGGAGTGAACTTGAGGTTGACATCCTGAAACAGCACACGCTTGCCGAATTGGATGCCGAGATTGTTTACTGTGATCATATATTTGGAAACCCTGTGTGGTTATTATTCTATAAAAGCATTGTGGAGCATCCGCATCGCCTCGTCGGCAAAACCTGCGTCGACGGTGGCGTATATAAAACCGTCGCCTTGCATGGCTTCATACCCGAGTAGAGCCGCCACCTCTGCCGTGCCGACACCCTCACGGTTGCCTATCAGACTCACTTCTACTGTGCCAGCAGGAGTGACAGTCGAGGCTACTGCGACAAATCCTTGTGCCTGCGCAGCTGTCGGACTTATTTCAGTGCCAGATGCTTCGGGGTGGAATGAGTCAAGCACTCGCACTGCAAATCCCCCGCGCATCGCAGGGCGAATGCAGTCGGGATGCAGAATCTTGGCGCCGCGGCGGGCCGCGGTGTCGGCAGTGGCATAGCTCATGCCGGGGATGCAGCGGGCAGTGTTTACTCGACGCGGGTCGGCCGTATATACACCGTCTACGTCGGTCCATATCTGCACTTCGGTTGCGCCGAGGGCTTCGCCGAGCAGGGTGGCGGTATAGTCGCTGCCACCGCGCGACAGCGTCGCCACGCACCCTTTCTCGTCGCGGCAGATGAACCCCTGCGTCACATAGACATCGTGCTCGCCGGCCGCGGAGAACACCGATGCCGCATTGCGGCAGATGGCGTCGATGTCCGGCTCTCCGGTTGCGTCGACACTTACAAAATCAGTAGCATCAAGCCACACAGCATCGATACCGCGCTTTTGCAACACGGCATGCATCAGACGGGTGCTCATCAGTTCTCCGCAAGCTACCGTCTCGGCAGGAGTGACGGCATTTCCGAGAATAGTTCTCAGCGTATCGGCAGTGTCAGCTTCCACTCCGAGTTCGCGTGCTGCGGCAAGGTGCTTGTCGAGTACAGCGTCACGGTCGTCTTCTCCGCTTGCTATTGCAAGCAGCGCATTGGTGACTCCACTCATGGCTGAAAGCACTACGACGGTCGGCCTGCTTGCGGCCTCAATGATATCGGCCGTGGCGGAAATACGCGCGGCCGAGCCGACCGACGTTCCGCCGAATTTCATTACTATAGTTTGCATTTTCATTTGAGAGTGCAAAGTTAGCCATTTTTACGCAAAAAACGGCCGCTTGACAGCGGTCGTTTTCGTATATCGATACAAAAAAATACGGCATTATCCGTATTTGCTTATTTTTCGAAGCTGAGCTTCGTTTATAATCTTTATTCTACGGCCGTCCACCACCACAAGTCGTTCGGTCACAAAAGTGGAAAGAGTGCGAATGGCGTTGCTTGTGGTCATGTTGGAAAGATTGGCAAGGTCTTCACGCGCCATATATATTTTAAGAGTAGCGCCATCGTCCTCGTAACCATAGTTGTCAAGCAGCACAATGAGAGCCTCGGCCAAGCGCCCGCGTATATGTTTTTGGGTGAGGTTTACGATACGAGTGTCAGATCCGCCGAGATTGCGCGACAATTCCTGGATGAAGAACCAGGCAAGGCTATTGTTGTTGCTGATCATGTCGCGTACAAGGGTGAGGGGCACAGCGCCAAGCATCGACGGCTCGAAAGCGGACGCACTGCTGACGTAGGCTTCCTGGGCGAAGAATGCGCGGTAGCCGAAGTACTGCACCGGGCGGATGAGGCGAAGAATCTGCACGCGTCCTCCGACGCCTTCCTTCGTCTTCTTTACCTTGCCTTTGAGCAATACCCAGAGAAACTCAGGTTCGTCGCCTTCAGCATATATCAGCTGATTCTTTTTGAAGGTATGCACTTCCATGTTCTCGACCACAAGACGACGTTCATCGTTGTTGAGTCGGGTCCAGATTTCTGCCATATCCTCATTAATAACTTTTTCGAGGGCTGCTTTGATCATCCTTATGTGTTGTATCGCTATGTTTTATAACATGCAAAATTACGATTTTTTTTTGAACAAGCGACAAAATGAATAGTAAAAACGCAAAAATCAATAGGATTTCCCCATTTTTTGCCACTTGAAATTAAAAATCAACCGTAAGGCGCACATTGAACTGCCGGCGGGTAAGATAATTTGGCACGGCGTATTGGATATTGTTCACATCGGTAACCCAATAATAGGAACTGACATTGCTGATGTCAAGCAGGTTGAACACATCCACTCCCAGCCACACGCTCTTTAGTTTCGCAGCGAGGCCGGAGCGTGAGGTGTCGCCATCGCCGCGGGGCGAAAGCAGGGCGTAACTCAGACCCACGTCGACACGCTTGTAGGCCGGAGCCCGGAAATAGCCTTCATCGCGACTGCTGCGTGGAGCCGTCATGGGCAGGCCGTCACTTATAATGCCGCGAAGACTGAATTTAAGTTTCGGAAACTTTGGAAAATAATCCGTGAAATATAGGGCGAAATTATAACGGCGGTCGCTTGGGCGGGGCACTTTGACACCGTTTAGTGTCTCCTGTGCGCTCATCAGTGAGAAGCTTACCCACGAATCAGAACCCGGAACAAACTGGCCGAAGAGTTTGAAATCGATGCCGGTGGCAAAACCTTTGCTTAGATTTTGTCCGGCATAGACGAGTTTCAGGTTCTCAAGTTCGTAAGGTATGAGGTTGCCAAGGCTCTTGTAGTATGCTTCCGCAGTAAACTTGAATGGGCGGTTGAATGCACGGAAGGTGAAGTCGGCGCCGCCTATGAACTGTATGCTTCGCTGCGACTTTATGTCGGAATTGAGACGCACGATGGTGTTGCCGTCGGCGTCTGCCACGGGCTGGCGGAACTCCTTGAAGAACGGCGCCTGGTAGTAGAGGCCGGTTGCAAAGCGTAATGCCCAGCGGGGTGCGGCATCAGGCACGAATCCGAGACTGACGCGCGGACTCACAAGCAACTCATTGTTAAAGTCCCAATAGCTCATGCGTATGCCGCCGTTGATGTTCAGATAGCCTGCCGAGGTAGAAAGACGGTAGCTGTCCTGGATGTACGTAGCCATACGATTGGAACTTAGGTCGTTGCGTGAGTCAAGATTGTAGATTACGCGTAATGCGTCGGGGGTGGCCGGCAGTGAGAATCCCGCGCTGTCCCGCAACTCCCATTCGCGCGTGCGATCATGTATGCGCTCGTGGTTGAAACTGAGACCGTAGGCCAGGTTATGGCGTCCGGTAGCCGTGGCTCCACGCAGAGTCAGGTTCACGACGCTTGCCTTTAATCTGTTGCGTGCGTGTTCAAGATATTTGCCGACGCCGAGTTCGCCGCCGATGCCACCCTCATTGGTGTCGCCCGATGTGCCGGCTTGGTCAAGCCAATACTCGCCGCTGATGTCGTAGGTTACAAGTTCATTGCTGAGAAATCCCGAAAACAGCAGGTCGAAGGTCGATTTTTTGTTGGGTGTGAAACTAAGTGTGGCAGCTCCGAAGAATGTCTCGAAACGATCTTTTTCCTGGCCGTCGAAGTAAACTTTGAACTGTTTGGCATCGGTTGATGTGCCGAACGACGTATTGCGGTCGTGGGGCACGAATTTGTAATTGTTGATTGAGATGTTACCCAGCACGCTTGCCTGCCATTTGGGAGAGAACTTGAAGGTCATGAACGTCTGGTAGTCAAAGAAGCGAGGGTCGTATTCGCCTTTGTCCTCCATGCTGCTGAGCAGCGACGCGTTGCTCTTGTAGCGCAGACCGTGCAGCTGGGTGAAGCGCCTGGAGGCACTGCCGATGGCCACGCTGCCGCCCATCAGGCTGAGCGACGCCGAACCTTCGAACGCTTCGGGTTGGCGATAGGTGATGTCGAGCGCGCTCGACATACGGTCACCGTATTGCGCGCCGAAGCCGCCCGTGGAGAAGCCTACGGCACCCACCATGTCGGGGTTGATGATGCTGAGGCCCTCTTGCTGGCCCGAACTTACGAGTTGCGGACGATACACCTCGATGCCGTTGATGTATACGCTGTTTTCATCGTACGAGCCGCCGCGCACGGAGTACTGCGACGACATCTCGTTGGCGCTCGTCACACCGGCCATTGTAGCGAGCATGCCCTCGACAGAGCCGCCGTTGATATCGGGAGCAAGTTTGTAGCTGTCGGCGTCGAGTCGTTGAAGGCCGTCGGTCTGTTTGCGATACTCGGTCACTTCCACGGCGTTGAGAGCATATGAAGCCGGCTCCATCTTCACGTTTACGGTGACTTCGCCCTTGGGGCTTATGAGTTTGCGCTTGGCTTCTTGATAGCCCACGCAGGTGAAGAGGATGCGCAGTGTGTCAGTGTCGGCCACGGAGAACTGGAAAGTGCCGTCAAGTCCGGATGTGGCGCCGAGGGCGGTGCCCTGCACACGCACAGATACAAATTCCAACGGCTCGTTGTTCTCATCGGTAATTTTGCCATGCACCTTCACAGCGGCGCGTGCGCCGAGCGGCAAGGCGAGCAGCAGCACGATCAGTATGTTGAGTGATAATATGCGATTCATCCTCTAAATAACGAAAGGCCGGACGAAAAATTGCCCGGCCTTTCATGTAAATACTTGTTGCTTGGATCAATCGCCCATGGTGCGGAGCAACTCGTCGTTGTCGCGCGTACGCTCCATGCGGTCTTTTATGAATTCCATGGCCTCAACGCTGTTGCGGTCGCCAAGGAATCGGCGCAGAATCCACATGCGGTTGAGCGTCTCGGGACGCAGCAGCAGGTCGTCGCGGCGTGTGCTGGACGCCATGATGTCGACGGCAGGGAAAATGCGCTTGTTGGAGAGCTTGCGGTCGAGTTGCAGCTCCATGTTGCCGGTGCCTTTGAACTCTTCGAAAATTACTTCGTCCATCTTCGATGAAGTTTCGGTAAGGGCTGTGGCGATGATGGTGAGCGAGCCGCCGCCTTCTATGTTGCGGGCCGCACCGAAGAAGCGTTTGGGTTTCTGCAGGGCGTTTGCGTCAACGCCGCCGCTGAGGATTTTGCCGGATGCGGGCGCGCAGGTGTTGTAGGCGCGGGCAAGGCGGGTGATGGAGTCGAGCAGAATTACCACGTCGTGACCACATTCCACCATGCGCTTGGCCTTCTCAAGAACAATGCCGGCTATGCGCACATGGCGGTCGGCAGGTTCGTCGAAAGTGCTGGCTATAACCTCGGCATTGACGCTGCGCTGCATGTCGGTCACTTCCTCCGGACGTTCGTCGATGAGCAGAATGATGATGTAGGTCTCGGGGTGGTTCTCGGCAATGGCGTTGGCCACATCTTTGAGAAGCAGCGTCTTACCGGTTTTGGGAGGGGCCACGATGAGACCTCGCTGACCTTTGCCTATCGGGGAGAACATATCGACAACCCGGGTCGACATGTTGCTGCTGTTGCCGCCGGTGATGTTGAATTTTTCATCGGGGAACAGAGGGGTGAGATGCTCGAAAGGCACGCGGTCTCGGATAAAGTCAAGCGAACGACCATTCACACGCAGCACATCTGTGAGGATGAAGTACTTGTCGTTTTCGCGTGGGGGACGAACAGCAGCTTCCACCACGTCGCCGGTCTTGAGGCCGAACTGCTTGATTTGCGCCTGCGACACGTATATGTCGTCCGGACTGGGCATGTAGTTGAAGTCGCTTGAGCGAAGGAAGCCGTGCCCTTGCTGCTCAATCTCGAGCACTCCGGCGGCTTCAAGCAGGCCCGAGAAGTCGAAACGCTGCTGCGTCTGCTGTTGACGGTCCTTGCGGTTTTTGTTTTTCTTTCCCTGTTGTTGCTGGCCGGGCACCTGTTGGCCCGGTTCGGCTATTGTTATGGTAGCTTGGGCCTGTGCTTGAGCATTGGCGAGTTCTGCTTCTTCGCGCTCGCGTTGCGAACGAGGCACGAATTTGCGCCCTTCGGCACGGGGGAAGAATGTGCCGAGCGATGTGTCGGCGTTGGCCGACGGACGGAAGTCGCGTTTGGGCTGCGCTTCTGCTTGTTCTGCAATCTCCGGCGCAGGTGTCGCTTCAACAGATGCTTGCGTCGATCGTTCTGCTATCTCTGGCGCGGGGGACGATTCAGTCCCATTGTCTGTTGCTGATGTGGTATTCTCTTCAGCATCCTTCTTGGACGGACGCCCGCGACGCTTGCGTGGAGCCTCCGCGCTTGCTTCGGTTTCGGCTGGGGCTGCGTCCTTTTTTGCTGTTTTTGTGGTCTTGGCAGTTTTTGCAGCTTTAGTGGCCTTGGCAGGCTTCTCGGCAGACGCAGCCTCTTCATCGGTCTTTTTGCGACGGGTGCGTTTTTTCTGCTCGGGCTGTTCATCATCGGATGCTCGGCGACGTTCGGCGCCTGCGGATGCACGGTCAACAGCCTGCTGGTCTAAAATGCGGTAGATAAGCTCTTCTTTTTGGGTGGGGTCTACTTTTTTCAGACCCATGTTTTCGGCGACGGCTTTGAGTTCGGCATCGCCCATTTCGTTTAATTCGGAAATGTTATACATATATAATTATGTAGTGGGAATCTTTTCGGAAGTGCACAACAAAGGCATGTGCATCATATTCCGAAGCTGCCATGCAGCTGAATTCGGTAAAATATAGGGGAGGGTAAGAGTGGAGAGTACGAAAGGCAATAATAAGTTAAATGCCGTTTCATGACGCAAAGTTAATATAGTTTTCTTAATTAACAAAGAAAAGCAGCGAAAAGTTGATGCCAATATGCGGCTTACGCCTTGGCATTAGTGGCAAATCGTGGCGAATCGGGGGCGATACGCCTGGTCTTGCCTGTAGCTGTGCGCTCGAATTGCGGCATTGCCATCACATATTTCGGACGTCGGCGCCCATCTGCCATTTTTGCCGCAAGTTCATTAGCCCACCAACGCGCATCTTTGTCATTTCCTTCAACAACCATTGCCGCAACTTCGCCCCATTTGTCGTCCGGCACGCCCAAGATGTAGAACGGAATCCAGACGATGTGTGCCAGTTCGCGCTCCAAATCCTCGGGAAATAATTTTATCCCTCCACTATTTATGGCGCCATCATAACGTCCAAGGAGAGTGAATTTTACCGGTGACTGTAGGTGTGCTACATCATTAGTGACGATTCCGTCGAAACTGTAGCCGGGAGCATGCACAACAAGGCAGCCGCGACTGTCGAGTGAAAATGATATATCGGGGTTTGCGGTGAAGCATTCATCGTCGCCATGTCTGAGCGCTACATTGCTGCAGGTCTCGGTCATACCATATGTTTCATAAATATCATAGCCGGTGCGCAGCAGTGCCTCACGTCGTGCTGTACTGAGCGCAGCCCCGCCTATCAGCACCTTCCCGGTGATTGCATGCAGTTCGGGACGCGCAATGAGTGCTTCGGCTTGCGATGGTGCAATCGACAGCAAGTCGATGCGCCGCGAAAAAGTGAGATTGTTGCTTGCCTCAATCGGCAGATATTCTCCTTCGGCAACAATAGCGCGCACAACAGCCATTTTAGTGGCTATGCTGCGCATCGGGAGCGCCGATGCGACAACCGACCCTGCACCGAGATCAAACATGCGCACGGCCGTGGCGGCAGAACGCCGCATGTCGGCTTTGGGCAATAGTATCTCTTTCGGCTGACCTGTGCTGCCGGAAGTGTATGTGGCAATATATTTCCCGACGTCAAACCATTGCTTTAAAAAATCGGCGTATTCCATTGCAGCTGCGGCATTTCCCAGTTTTTGACACTGTCGAATTTCAAGTATGCACCTTCGCGGTACAGCGGCGAAGGGATGTTGTTGTGGTACAATTCACCGGTGCCAAGCCCCTGGGGCATTGCTATGCCGCGGCGTAGCGTAAGACGTGCAATGGCGTCGAGGCCAATGTTGCTTTCAAGGGCCGATGTGAACCAATATGGGATTCCCGCAGCTTCAGCTGCGTCGGCCCATTGAACCGCACCGCTGAGACCTCCGCAGAGAGCGGGTTTAAGGATGATGTAGGCCGGGCGGATGGCGTCGAGCAGGCAGTCCATTCTTGTGCGCGTCGAGCAGCCGATTAGCTCTTCGTCGAGGGCTATCGGTATCGGACTCTCTGCGCATAATCTGCGCATGACATCGTGTTGGCCTGCAGCCACGGGCTGCTCGATGGAATGAATGTCGTAACGCGCAAGACGCTCAAGGCGAGCCATTGCGTTGGCCGGTGAGAACGAACCGTTGGCATCCAGGCGTATCTCCAGCACATCGGATGCAAAACGCTGCCGCACCATGTCGAGCAGATCCACCTCGTCGCAGAAGTCGATGCCACCGATTTTCAACTTAAGAACCTTGAATCCCTCGGCAAGTTTATTCTCGATGCGTTCGGCCATCGTGGCTTTATCTCCCATCCACACGAGCCCGTTGATGGGTATGCCGTCGCAGTCCTTCCATTCTTCGGCTGTGGGATGTTTGAGGTTGAAAAGTGCAGTTTCAAGTCCGAAGCGTATAGAACTGTATGGACACTCTGCCAGCTGATCAAGATGCCGGCAGTAGTAGGCGAGGTATTCCTCGTAGTCCGGCATGTCGTCTGCGCTGAGGCCGCGGAACAGGGCACATTCGCCGTAGGCCGTGCGATCATCGTGGCGAATGCGAACAAAATAAGTGTCTTTTTGGCGCATGCGCTCACGCGATGTTCGTGCTTCAAATTTGAAATCGAGCGTATAGTGCGCCCAATCGGCCACGCACATCAGCCCGGGAATTGCGGGAATTGGTCGAAATCAGGATCGCGCTTTTCCAGGAATGCATTCTTGCCTTCCTGTGCCTCGTCCATAAGGTAGTACATGAGCGTGGCGTCTCCCGCAAACTCCATCAGGCCAGCCTGACCGTCGAGCTCGGCATTGAGCGCGCGCTTGATCATGCGAATGGCAAACGGGCTGCGTTTCATGATGGTCTCGCACCACTCCACAGTCTCGTCCTCAAGTCGCTCCGGAGCCACTACAGCATTTATCATACCCATTGCAAGAGCCTCGTCGGCTGTGTACTGACGACATAGATACCATATCTCGCGGGCCTTTTTCTGACCCACACAGCGGGCGAGATACGACGAGCCAAAGCCGGCATCAAAACTACCCACCTTGGGACCTGTCTGGCCGAAACGCGCCGTAGACGATGCGATAGACAGGTCGCACACCACGTTGAGCACGTTGCCGCCGCCGATACTATAGCCGTTCACCATGGCAATCACAGGCTTGGGTATGGAGCGGATGGCTTTGTGAAGTTCAAGCACATTGAGGCGCGGAGTGCCGTCTTCGTCGCGATAGCCTCCGCGGCTTTTGTAATTCTGGTCGCCTCCACTGCAGAATGCTTTGTCGCCGGCGCCGGTGAGCACTACCACGCGCACCTTAGGTGTGCGGCGGCAGTAATCCATTGCGTCAAGCATATCGGCGTTGGTCTGCGGTCTGAATGCGTTGTACACTTCCGGGCGGTTGATGGTGATGCGGGCAATCCCGTTGTAGAAATCGAAGAGGATGTCGCTATAGTCCTTTATCTTGATCCAGTTTCTCATTGCTATGGATTGAAATATTTTTTAATTGTTTCTGCGCTTGCCTGCGCAGGGGTCACTATGTTGAGAATTGACGGCTGGGGGCCATCTGCGAAGAAACGCGGCATGATGGCGCGCAGCATCGCATTGTTGCGCGCTTCATAGTAGTCGAAGCCGAAACCGGCAGCAATATCGCGAAGCGGCAGCTTCACGTCGGCAGCCAGAAAGCGTTCCATTTCAGGTAGGTCGCGTGTGGCCTTGATAAAACGGAATATGCCGCCGCCCCCGTTGTTGAGCACCACCATGCGGAATGTGGAGGGTATGCCGCCCACGGCCAGAGCGCCTAAATCGTATTGTGCGCTCATGTCTCCGGTTATAAGCAGAGTAGGGGATTCCGCCGTCATTGACGCCCCGATGGCGGTGGATGTGCAGCCGTCAATGCCGCTGACGCCTCGGTTGCACTCCACGCGTCCGGCTGCAGAGCAGTCGAACAGCTGTGCGTAGCGCACGGCAGTGCCGTTGCTCAAGTGCAGATTTGTACCCGGAGGCAGGGCCGATAACAGTGCGCCCATGGCTGCGTAGTCGCTCCATGGAGCAGACTGCAAATACTCGTAGGAACTCTGCATTGCGTTTTTCGACGCCCGTAGCCATACCTCCCGATAGTTGCTTTTACTTTCCGAAAGCAAAGGTACAAGTCTGCCGAACAGAGCGCCCGGCGTGCAGTCGATGCGTTGCGTGAGATTCAACAAAGGATCGAGACAATGATCGCAAGTGCCTATGCTCCAGTGAGCAAACTTGCGACTGCGAAGTTCGCTCTTAATCATGCGCGACAGCAGAGAGCCACCTAAGGTGATGACCAGATCGGGCGACAACAAATCTGTTTTCTCCCGAGCCGTCATTGCACGCAGCGTAGCGTCTATGTTGCCCACAAATTGCCCGCGCAGGTTGCTTTGCGCCTCACACAGCACGGCGCAGTTCGACGGCATAGCTTCCAGCAAGCGTGCAAGTTCTGCCGCCGGAGGCATGAACCCGGCCACAATCAGCACCTTCTCAGCATTGCTGATTGCCTCAGCCAACGCTCTTACCGCGTCTTCCGGCAATGCTTCCGCAGGCCGCACGAACTCGGGAAACATGAAGTCGTCAGCCGAATCGTCGTCTACCGAATCTATGGGTTCATCTATTTGAATATTAATGTGGACTGGTCCGCGTGAGGGGGTGAGAGCCTGCATCAGCGCATCGCACACGCGACGCCGACACAGGCGACGCAGCCCTTCGTCATTGTCGCGGCACACCGGCAAATCATAGCTTCCTTTGACCACGGCACACAACGCGCCGGCCTGGCGTATGGTCTGACTGTCGTCCTGATCAATCCACTCCTCCGGGCGGTCGGCGGTGAGTGCTATCAATGGGATGTTGCGATAGTAGGCTTCTGCCAGTGCAGGTCCATAGTTCAAAGCGGCGCTGCCGCTTGTGCACGTCATGGCAACAGGGCGCCCTGTCTGCACGGCCATGCCGAGCGCCACGAATGCCGCAGTACGTTCGTCAATCACCGACGTGCATTCCAGCCCCGCAGTTCGTGCGAGCGCCACAATCAGCGGCGCATTGCGCGACCCTGGCGACACCACCACATGCCGCACGCCGTAACGCACCAGAGCATGCGCCACACAGCGGCAGGAATATTTTACTGTATTCAGCATAATGTTTCTGCAAAATTAGAAATTTTTCGCGAGATTTTGCTTACTTTTGTAGCGCAAACACAAACCGATTGCATAAGATGGGAACACAACGTCTACGTCTTCATTATTTCGACATGCTCAAAGGCATCGCCATATTCATGGTGGTAATGGGACATGTTATCGCTTTTTGCGTCAGGGGCATTGACAGCACGCCGTTGTTCAAATTCATAGGGGCCATTCACATGCCCTTGTTCTTCTTTATCAGCGGATGGATGTCGTGGCGCACCGACGGCGCCGGGCCGAATATAGTTCGTCGGGCGTGGCAGTTGCTGCCGCCGATGTTGTTTATGAGCACCCTGTGGATTTTTTATTTCCCGCATTCGGGACTTGAAAGTCCATTGAACTCAACGTTCGCCGGCTTGTGGGGCGATTCGTTCAAGAACGGATATTGGTTCACACTCGTGCTGTTTGAGGTTATTCTTATATACGCCGCATTTCTCCCGGTTTTGCGCAAATGCCGCACCGTAGGAAAAGAAGTAGCAGTCATGGCAGCAGCGGCAGCACTGACTTTTGGTGTGAATTATGGACTGGAAGCCATCGGATTCAGCCACTATCTCAGCTTTGATTTAGCCAGCATGTACCTGCCCGTGTTTTTAGCGGGCGTCCTGGCCCATCGGCATAAGGGTCTTTTCGAACAAGCGTGCTCTTCCGTAGGCGTCACCGTTTCACTGGCAGTCGTGTCGCTGACTATCTATGTGCTATCGTGGAGTTGGGAGTTTGCGTGGGCCGATGCGTGCGTGCTGACTCTTTTCCGCATAATGTTTCATCTTGCGCTCGCGGTTGTGGCGATAGCTGTCGTAAAGCCATGGAGCAAGGAGGCATTCGGCCCGGCCGCGCCGGCAGCAGGCAGGCCCATGGCCCGAATGTGGGCCTATCTTGGTCGCGAAAGCCTGGCGATATATCTCCTGCACTATTTCTTCCTCTTTCCGCTCGGATTCACACGCGGCCTCCTGCAAGACATGAATCTTGCCATTGTTCCTATGGTGGCGTTTACCGTAATTGTTGCGGCAGCCATCACCGGCGTGGTGCTGTGTGCCAATCGCCTGTTGCTCCCCTCGCAGCTGTTGTCATGGCTGATGTGCGGGCGTCTGCCGAAGTTTCTAACGAATCAAAAGACTGTAAAATATACAAAATGAATAAGTCTATTAAATTGTCGCTGCCGCATATGGGCGGCAATGAGCAGCATTGGGTCAACGAGGCATTCCGTTCCGGATGGGTGGTGCCGCTCGGGCCCAATGTCGACGAATTCGAGCGCCTGCTTGGCGAGTACATCAATGCGCCCGGACGCGTTGTCGCCCTCAGCGCGGGCACAGCCGCCTTGCACCTCGGCCTTGTGATGCTTGGTGTAGAGAAAGGCGACGAGGTCGTGTGCCAGTCGTTTACATTCTCGGCTTCTGCCAACCCCATCTGTTATCAAGGAGCCTCGCCCGTGTTTGTCGGTAGCGAAAAAGACACCTGGAACATGGACCCCGAAGCACTCAACCGCTGCATAGCCGACCGAGTGCGTGCGACCGGACGCAAGCCCAAGGCTATCGTGCCGGTACACCTCTACGGTCTGCCCGCCAAGATGAACGAAATCCTTGCGGTAGCCGATAAATGGCAGATTCCTGTGCTTGAGGATGCCGCCGAAGCTCTCGGCTCCGAACTTGATGGAAAGCGCTGCGGCACCTTCGGCCAATATGGTGCGCTGAGCTTTAACGGCAACAAAATCATCACTACTTCTGGCGGCGGCGCGCTCGTGTGTCCCGATGCCGAGGCAGCTGTGCGGGTGAAGTTCTATGCCACACAGGCGCGGGAAAACCGCCCGTACTATTATCACGAAGTGATAGGGTACAACTACCGCATGAGCAACGTATGCGCCGGAGTGGGCGTAGGACAGATGGACGTGCTGCAAGAGCATGTGGATCGTCGCCGTGCCATCCACGCCCTCTACACCGAACTGCTCGCCGAGGTGCCCGGTGTGGAAGTCAAGCAGAATCCGACACCGGCGTTCGACAGCAATTTCTGGCTGTCGACAATAGTGATAGATCCCGCTACAGGACATACGCCCGACGAAGTCCGGCTCGCGCTCGCCGCCCTCGACATCGAGACGCGCCTGCTGTGGCGTCCGATGCACATGCAGCCGGTGTTTGCCGATGCGCCATATTATGGTGCGGGAGATGTGGAGCGCGAACTCTTCGAGCGTGGTCTGTGCCTTCCCAGCGGCTCCATTCTCGACGACAGCGATATAGAGCGCACTGCCGCAGCCATCAAAGGCGTGCTGGCATGACGCTTACGCCTTTAGTGGCATTTGACCTCGACGACACACTTTACTCCGAGCGAGATTTTCTGCACTCGGGGTGGCGTGCCGTCGCACGAGCCGCGGCCATTCATGGTCTTGAAGCCGGAGAAGCCTGGCGCATCATGAGCACCGCTCCCGATGCGTTCGACGCCCTGCATGCGCGCCTGCCGATTATGACAGTGGATGAGATGCTGCATGTCTATCGCACGCACATGCCCGACATCGCGCTATACACAGGCGTGGACGACACGCTCGAATGTCTGCGTTCGCGTGGCTGCCCGATAGCCATAATCACTGACGGACGCAGCCTTTCGCAACGCAACAAGATAAAGGCACTCGGGCTCGAACAGTATGCCGACTATGTGAGTGTCAGCGAGGAAATTGGCGCGGACAAGACATCCGATTCCCCGTTCCGTATTCTCATGGACATGTTTCCAGGCTATCATTATATATATGTCGGCGACAATCCTGCCAAAGATTTCGTCTGGCCCAACCGCCTTGGATGGACCACCGTGATGTTGCGCGAATCCCGCCCAGGTCTTAACATTCATCCGCAGACGCTCCCGCAAGAAAAAATCTATGCGCCTCAACGAGTCGTCAGTCATATCGGCGAGCTTACATCTATTCTGTGATGCGCTTTTGATTTTGTCAAGTCAGGCGGATTTTGTAATTTTGCGTACGGTTAACAATAGTACAAGTATTATGGAAAAATGCAGCCTTAAAGGTGTTGACGTGTATCCTTTTCGCTCAGCTGACGAGATTATAGACTTCGCGGACCAACGGAAAGGCATTCTCGTAGCTATCAATGCCGAAAAGGTGATGCATGCCACCGAGGAGACACGCCGCATCATCAACTCCAACATAGGCTATTGCGATGGCAGCGGCCCGGTGCTGGCGCTTCGCCGAAAAGGATTTGCCGATGTGTGCAAAGTGGCCGGGTGCGACCTGTGGTTACTTATCATTAAGCGTTTTCAGTCCACAAAGACATTTTATATAGTTGGCGCATCCGACGAGGTGAACCGTATCACTGTCGAGAAACTGCGCAAGGAATTTCCGGCAATGAAGATTGTTGGCAACCGCAACGGCTATCTTGCCTGCGATACCGACCGTCAGTCACTTATCGACGACATCGCCGCCAAAAAGCCCGATGTGGTGTTCGTGGCCATGGGATCGCCCAGGCAGGAACTGCTTATGGCAGAAATGCAGAAGCGCCACCCGCAGGCCATCTATCAAGGTCTGGGTGGCAGCTTCGACGTGTATGTGGGCATCCACAAGCGCGCCGGAAAATGGTGGACCGACAACCATCTGGAGTCGCTTTTTCAAGTGATTCACGAGCCCAAGCGCATTAAGCGCAAAATCAAGTACTGGCGCTTCGCATGGTGGTTGCTTACAAAGCAATTATAGATTGAGTTTCAGAAAGGCGTAACAAGTTCGCACTGCACCTTTCCGACCGGCAGCTTGCCCTCAAGACGCAGGGGTATGCGGCTTTCTGCAGTGCTTATCCACGCGTCCATGTTGTCCGACGTCTTCTTCATGTTGTCGCCGGTGAAAATAAACGTTATGTGGTAGCATGGACACTCCTTGTTGGCGAGCTTGACATTCTCGACACCCTGATACTTGAATGTGAGCTTTTCTTTTTGCTTGCCGGAGAAGATATTTATGGTCACGGTGTGTCCCGGCTCCCATTTTTCAAAAGGCAGGTTGCGCATATAATAAAACGACGACATCATGTCGACGGTCGTGCCCACGGCAGTGAGCGTGCGCGTCTCGTCGCGGATAATCCTGCCTTTTTTCCACACCTTGCGGATGCAGTCGCCGGTATATGTATAACCGTTGCGCGAGAATCGCACAATATCGTGCTTGCGTTCGTTGCCTTCGTTGGCGAGTTTTTCGTAGAAGGTAGGACTGAAATCGGCGCGCCGCATTGTAGTCTTCAGCGTGTCGCGCACTTTGTAGAACTTGTCGGCCCATGGCTCAGACGCAGCAGTCAGTTGCGCGTTGCACATCTCACCGCCACCGGGCAGCATGCGTATGTCGGCATATCCCGCCGTCTTGTTGATGAGCCCCCAGCGGTAAAGTACCTTGTAGCGCAGTGCCTCATTGTCGAAACTGCGCGCTGTGGCCATGATGCCGGCGAAGAGCAGGAGAAGTAATAGGATTGTCTTTCTGTGAGTCATAAGCGGAGGGAGGGGTGATGAATTAGTGTTGCGTGTCGTCCTGTTCCTGCGGGAAAAGCGGGAGAGCCGAGCGCTTTGCAAGTGTTATGCGCTTGTTTCGCCAGCACTTGCGGCACACGGCCACATAGCGCTCGTCGCCGCCAATCTCCACCAGCGCGCCTTCTTCAACGATGTCGCCGTTGGCATCTATGCGGGCGTTGATTATTGTCTTGTTTCCGCAGTTGCAGGTTGATTTTATCTCGTCAATCGTATCGGCTATTTCGAAAAGGCGTTTTGAACCCTCGAAAAGATGGCTCTGGAAGTCAGTGCGCAGACCGTAACAGATAACATTACTGCCGAAATCATCAACGATGCGGCTGAGCTGGTCCACCTGTGCGGTGCTGAGAAACTGCGCCTCGTCAATGAGATACCAGTCCACCGATGTGCCGTTGGCTTTCACATACTTGGCCGCCACTTCGTAAAGGTCGGTCTCGGGATAAATCCAGGTGCAGTCACGCTTGATGCCGATGCGCGATTTTATTACGCTGTCGCCTTCGCGCGTATCCACTACAGGTTTCATGCAGCGGTAGCTCATGCCACGCTCTTCGAAGTTGTAGGCAGTAGTAAGTAGCAGTGCGGTTTTTGCCGAGCCCATGGTTCCGTAGCGGAAGTACAGTTTACCTTTTTTATAGCGATACATTTTATATAATGTGAAATTGGTTCGAATTGTTTGGCAAAGATAGCAACAAAAAATAATGTTTCAGCTTCCGGAGCGACGAAAGTTATCAACTATGCAAGTAAATCGCACATGATTCCGTCCGACACTATCCAGCGCTCTTCCGGAATGCGAAGACGACCGGCCTCGCGGATTACGACCCCGGACCTAAGATATTTGCTGGCTCTGCGCAGCAAGGCATCGGCGTCGTCGGCCGTCATGAGGGTCAGATCAAGACCATCGGCCGTGCGCAACCCTGTTATTATCATGTCGTTGAGTCTTTCAGTGGCAGTCTCCTCCTCCGGTTGCGTGCCGTTGTGAAGCCATTTTGCGATGCTGGAGGGTCCCGCGCGTCGCAGACCGCTCGCATCGCAGCTGTGTGCGCCCGGTCCAAGGCCGAGATAGGGCGTGGCCGTCCAGTAGGCCGAGTTGTGACGTGAGCGGTAACCGGGTCGTGCGAAATTGGAAATCTCGTAATGCTCCATGCCTGCGTCGCGCGATTCGCGACAGAGTAGGGCATACATCTCCGCTACTATATCGTCGGGCGCAGCCTTGATTTTACCTGCCTTCAGCATGGCTGTGAGGCGTGTGCCGGGTTCATATCCGAGCGAGTAGGCCGAGAGGTGTTCAATGCCTGTGGAAAGAAGGCGACGCAGGCTATACTGCCATGACCCCTCGCTCTGCCCGGGCAGTCCGTATATAAGGTCGCAGCTGATGTTGGCAAAGCCGGCCGCGCGTAGGATGCCGATTGCATCCAACGCCTCGTCTGCGCTGTGTCTGCGGCCCACGGCATTCAACTCGCCGTTTACAAGGCTTTGCACGCCCATGCTCACACGATTGAAACCAAGTTCAGTCCAGCGGACGGCCGACTGCGGGTTCACATCCTCGGGATTTACCTCTATCGTGCGTTCTATAGCCGACCACATCGGCAGTTCGTCGCATATGCGTTCGAGCAGTTCGGGTGCAAGTGCCGAAGGTGTGCCCCCTCCAAAGTACACGGTAGTGATATCTTCTCCAGCGAGTTCGCCAAGCCTCGCATGGTATTCGGCCATAATGCCGTCAGTAACCTCTCGGGCATGCTCCATACGGGGCGTGCTGAAAAAATCGCAGTACGCGCACTTCGCATGGCAGAATGGGATATGTACGTACACTCCGGCCATGGGTCAGTTGTCGTCGCGTGGCACGCGGCCACACATGGATGCAAACACGCAATATGAACATGTGCGCGAGCCCTCTTTGGCCTGCGCGAATGGCTTTTCCGGGTCGAAGATATCGCCGACGAGTCGCTGCAACTGCGGCAAGAATACATCGCTCACCTGCCTGTAGTCGGCTATAGTATCTCCTCCTATGACTATTGGCAGGATTCCGTCGTTCACTTCCATCGTGCGGAACGTGTATAGCACAGGGCTGATTGTGCCGTTGAATTCTTCCATTGAAGAATATGCCTCACAGTAGGTGAGTATCTGCATAATGGCGTCAGTGGAGAAGTCCTCCGCTTTGAAAAGGTCATCAACGCATCTTGCTTCGGTCTTGTCGCCGCCCGTTTTGTAGTCAATGAATCTGAGACCTTCGGCTGTCCGGTCCACGCGATCTATATACATCTTGAAGTTGATGGCAACATCGGGCGTTATCTGCCACGCTCCTTTCACGAGCTTTTCGCCTTCGCAGTACATGTAAGAGTCGGCGGTAGTCGGACACCACGCCTTTCGTTCGTGAGCAAACATGGCTTTAAGAAAATCAATGATGAGATCGCGCACAATCTGGCCCTCCACCGGCAGCGTCATACCCCCGGCTGCCTCGCGATGGTAGTATTCTTTGTTAATCCATCGTTCAACAAGCGCTGTATAGCGGTCCGCCATGTGTTCGGAAAGTCCGGTCAGCACTGCGGCAGTGATGGGCCGGTTCTTGTAATCTTCATAAATATCCTGTGCAACGCCATGCAGAATGGTTCCGTAGACTGCCGAGGTGATATAGTCGGTGACCTCGTCCTCGCCGCGCATGCCACACACATATTGCAAATAGAACTTAAGCCCGCAATGTTTGAACGTCTTGAGCGCAGAGGCCGAGATATAAGATTTGCCGCCGGGACGGAAGCGGTCGAGACGCTTGAGCACCGCAGGTGTCTTTGCGACTGATATTTCACGCTTTTCGGGTGGATTGGCTCCTACACTCACCGAACGGAAACGCAGACTGTCGGCCGCGTGCATGTATCGTAGCTGTGTGATGAAGCGTGATGCCTCGCCCGTGCCCGGGGGAACATCCCTGGAGTCGTATAGCAGAACCACGCGGCGTGCACGCGCAATAAGGCGATAGAAATAGTAGGCCGACTCTGTTTCGGCGCGGTCGGTCGGCGGCAGACCATATCCGGCACGCAGATTGTTGGGTATCATGGTTTTGGCGCGGCTGCGCTGAGGGAAGATGCGCTCATTCATCGACATGATGAGCACATTGTCGAAGTCAAGGCCTCTCGTTTCTGCAACGCTCATTATCTGCATCCCCTTCAGCGGAGTACCTGCCATTGTAATTGTACGCGAATGCAGAGCCCGCTCAAACAGAGCAAAGTACGATTTTTCTCCGGCTTCCACACCATGCATTTCAACCATCCGTGCCAGATCGTCTATTTCCTTGCGCAGATAGCCCAGCTGAGCGATCTCCCACGATGCGTCGCTGCCTCCGGCCTCTACAAGCAATTCATGCAGCCCGTCAAGAAGCCCGGTGAGATAGCCACGCACTCCACCTATGCGCCTCGGGTCGTCAACGGCATTGAAAATGAATGCGAGCCTCGGCGCCTGCGCTGTAAGTTCATCGGCCGACATTGTGTACAGATTGTTGTCCACAATGTGCTCTCGCAGCGCCAAGCCTTCCTTTCCGGCTGCTGTGCGCAGGTGTGGATGTGCCACTATTTCCAAAATATCCTCATGATAGAAACGCCAAACTCCCCGCCACTTGCGTGCGCGCATCTGCATGGACACAACCGACTTTAGCAGAGCTGCAAATGCCGTACCTGCGAATGGCAGGCCCATGGTGATGTTAACAGCCCTAAGCTCGGGGGGCAGACTGTGGAGCATCGGCATCAGAAGCGACTCGTCGGGCATGATGACGGCTGTCTCTATGGCGTCGTTCACGTTCACATGGCCCTCGGCAATCCATTGAGCGAGTATCTCGCCGGCCAGTTTGGCCTGTGCTGTGCGCGAAGGCACACCCACCACTTCAATCTCCGGTCGTGCCTCAACCTTGTCAAGCGCAAAGTCGGGCGGCATAGGAAAACGCTCTACGAGCCGGCCGAGCATGGCAAATGCGGCGCTGTCGCGGCTCATGCGTCCATTGGATTGTATATATGGCGAAGCCGTGTCCCAGAAAAATTCTGCCGCTCCCAAAGTCTTAAGTTGGGAGAATATCAGTGTTTCAGTTACGCTCGGCGCGTTGAAACCCACAAACACATATGTGGTATCGCCTATGGTCGCGCGGCCCTCGGCGCGAAGGCGCCGCAATGCGTCGCGATATTGCATGCCGGCCGTGGCGAGACGTCGGGCGGCGAGTTTTCCGGAAAAGCGCTCGTACATCTCGGCAAGAAGCGACCACATAGTCAGGAAACGTGCCACCATATCCTGCTCATGAGCGCCTATATGGCGCCAGAACGCTCCAACCGACTCCGGAGCGGCAACCTCGCCCCAGATCTCCCGCACCACAGCCTTTTGTTCTTCGTCAAGATAGTCGGCTGAAATCTCACGCAGTTTTCCAAGGTTGGTGTATAGCTCGCGAGCATTCACTCCGTTGCGGTCTATCTCGTCGAAGTCGGCGAGAATCATTTCTCCCCAGAATATGAATTTGTCGAAATCGCGTGGTTCCTGGCCGTTGCCGATAGCAGCGAGCGCTTCGCGGTAGGCATCGTACAATTCAAAAATGCATTCACGTTGCGAGGCTTCCGTACGGTCTGCCAGTCGGGCCATAAGAGCACCCACCGTCATAAAACGTGGCATGAAAGCCGTACCGCTGATGCGCTGTTGCATATAGCGTTTCAAAAATCGTCCGCTGCGACGGTTTGGAAACACGAACACATAGTCCTCCAGGTGGCTCCGGCGTCCGGGAGTCATGAAGTAATCGGCCACCTGTTCCAGAAATCCACGCGTAGTCATCAGCGTTTTAGCAGGAGAATTACTTTGAGCGCCACATCGAAACACACGAGTTTGGCATTGGCATTAGCGGCGATGTCGGTGCGTGCGTCATCAAACACACGCATGAGGTCTTCGATATTGCGCTCATTCACGAAAGGCGAGAAATTGCGACTGAAGGCCTCCTCTTCGGCGTTCATCGCGTTAAGACTGCCAACGCGCAGGGCATAGACATAGTTCTCTCTAAGCATGCGCACCGCATACTCGTAAAATCCCATTATCGGCTCCCGGCCTTCGGCTGCCAGTTCGTTGCCCCAGCCGCGCAGATCAACAATCTTGCGCTGATAGGCAAGGCGCATCAGGCGCACGAAATAGTCGAGATACTGTTTGCTGCGATGCGAGTTGCCCATCTGCGCCAATGCCGTGTTCAGATTGCCGCCGCTCAGACGTGCAATCTCGCGGGCTGCTTCAGCGCTTACCCCATGTTCCGACGCGAGCCAACGTGCAATCTCCGTGTCGTCGTAGCGACGCACCTCCACGCGCTGCGTGCGCGAGTATATAGTGGGGAGAATTCCGCGCGGAGAGTTACTCACCATTATGAATTTGGTGTCATCTGCCGGCTCTTCAATCAGTTTCAGCAGTTTGTTGGCAGTCTCTTCTTTAAGGCGCTCAGGCAGCCACATGAGCACCACCTTGTAGCGCGAGCCGTGGCCGGTGAAGTTGAGGCGGCGCAGCAACTCCATGCCTTCCTCCACATAAATCAATGGCTGCGCGTTGATGTTGTCAAGCCTTACGAGCCAGCGGTCAAAGTCCATGAAAGGCGCCTCTTCCATAAAGTCGCGGAACACGTCGGCATAGTCGGCGGAAAGTGCCGTTTTGCCTTTCTTTACCACCGGAAACGAGAACAGCGTGTCGATGTGGTTGAAGGTCTGATGCTGCACGCACGCCGGACAGCAGCCGCAAGGCTCGCCGTCGTGCCGGTTATCGCAGTGAAGATACTGCGTCATTGCGCGTGCGAGTGCAAATTTGCCGGCACCGGCCGGCCCTTCGAGCAACAGAGCATGCGGCACATGGTCGGCGTCTACCATAGCCCGCAGACGCTCCTTTACATCCTCATGAAACGGTATATCGGCAAAACGCATGGCAAAGGGTGGGGGATTATCGCTGGCGACGTCCGTTTTCGGCCACATAGCGTCGAACCTCCTGGAAGAGGTCGGTGGCGAACACGAAATCGTTGAGGGCTTCGTTCGTGGTGTTGTAAATCTCGTTCATGTTGCCCACCCACTCGCGATGACCTTTGTTGATAAATATTATATTCTCACCGATGCCAAGCACGGAGTTCATGTCGTGGGTGTTGATCACGGTGGTCATATTGTATTCGTGGGTGATGTCGCTGAGCAGTTCATCGATGAGTATCGACGTCCTGGGATCAAGGCCGGAGTTGGGCTCGTCGCAAAAAAGATAGCGCGGATTGAGGGCAATCGCACGGGCAATCGCCACGCGTTTCTGCATGCCGCCGGAGATTTCGCTGGGATATTTGTTTTCAGCTCCCTTCAGATTCACTCGCTCAAGGCAGAACATGGCGCGGTCGAGCATCTCGCCGCGTGTCATGGAGGTGAACATCACCAGCGGGAACATTACATTGCCCAATACCGTCTCGGAGTCAAACAATGCCGATCCCTGGAAGAGCATGCCGATCTCCTTGCGCAGTTCCTTCACTTCGTTGGCATTCATGGCCATGATGTCGCGCCCGTCGAACAGAATTTGGCCGCACTCGGGCCGCATCAGTCCCACAAGCGATTTCAGCATCACGGTCTTGCCCGAGCCGCTTTGGCCAATGATAAGGTTAGTCTTTCCCGTCTCGAACGTGGCGCTCACATCGTGCAGCACAGTGACGCCGTCAAAACTCTTTGTTATGTTTTTAACTTCAATCATTGCAGCAGGAGTTTGGTGAGGATTACGTCGAACATAAGGATTAGAATGCTGCTGGACACTACGCCGTTGGTGCTCGCTTTGCCCACATCGAGGGCGCCGCCCTTAACATAGTATCCGAAGAAGGAGGCCACCGTGGCTATGATGAACGCGAACACGAGCGATTTGATGAGGCCGTACCACACATACCACTCCTGGAACAGCGCCTGCAGGCCGTAGACATAACGCGACACCGTGATGATGTCGGTGAATTCAGCCACGAGCCATCCGCCGATGAACGAAGTGCCGATGCACAGAATGCCGAGCACAGGCATAAAGCCGACAAAGGCGATGATTTTAGGCAGCACGAGATAGTTGGCAGAGTTGACTCCCATGATTTCCAGAGCATCTATCTGCTCAGTCACTCTCATTGTGCCGATCTCCGATGCAATATTGCTGCCAACCTTGCCGGCGAGAATCAGACACAGGATACTGTTGGAAAACTCAAGAAGCACAATGTCGCGCGTGGCAAGACCCACAGTGTAGGCCGGTATGAGTGGCGACATGATATTGAGCTGCATCTGTATGGCTATGACCGCACCGATGAACACTGAGATGATAAGCACAAGAGGGATGGAGTCAACGCCGAGCTTCACGACCTCGTCGAGGACGCGCTTGCCGAAGACTTTCCATTTGTCGGGAAGCGCGAACACCCGCTTCATAAACAGGCAATAACGTCCGAATGTGGCTATGGAGTTTGTCAGTAACATGTTCGTTTTTGTTTACAACCTACAAAGGTAATAAAAACTTTTTATGCACACCGTCGCTTTTGCCATTTTAGGCCAAAATTGAAGAAAAAGAGAAAGGGCTATGTCTCACGACAGAGCCCTCTAAATAATCTACAATCTATAAATATTTCATCTGCCGGCATACTCGCTTGGAGAAACCGGCCTTCAAAATTAGCAATTATAATTGACAAGTGCAAATTTCATGTCAGTGCTGCGGCCATGGAGGCTGCTGCGTGCCGTCCGTCGCCCATGGCAAGGATTACGGTGGCGCCGCCGCGCACAATATCGCCGCCGGCATAGATAGTCGGTATAGATGTGTGCAGATTCTCATCCACGACCAGGGTGCCGCGGCGCGTCACTTCCAGACCATCGATGCAGTCCGGGATGAGCGGATTGGGCGACACACCCACGCTCACAATCACCTGGTCCACGGCCATCTCCGTCACGGCCCCTTCGATAGGCTCGGGACTGCGGCGCCCTGATGCATCAGGTTCGCCAAGGCGCATTTTCTGCAGGCGCACGGCACGCACATGACCGTTTTCGTCGCCGATGTACTCAAGCGGATTGTGGAGCGTCAGAAATGTGACCCCCTCTTCTTCTGCATGGCGTATCTCTTCGACACGTGCCGGCATCTCTTCGCTGCCTCTGCGATAAACCACGAAAGCCTCCTCTGCTCCCATGCGCCGTGCGGTGCGCACTGAGTCCATCGCGGTGTTGCCTCCGCCGACCACCATCACGCGGCGTCCTTTTTCCACGGGAGTCATCGCTCCGCGACCGGCGCCCATAAGATTGATGCGGGTGAGGTATTCATTGCTCGACAGCACGCCATTGAGATTTTCGCCGGGGATACCCATGAATCGCGGCAGTCCCGCGCCGCTGGCCACGAACACCCCACGGAATCCTTCGTTCAGCAAATCGTCGTAGCTCAACGTTTTGCCCACGACAGTGTCTTTTTCAAAACGCACGCCCATGGCGATAAGCCTCTGCAGTTCTGCGTCAACCACGCAGTTAGGCAGGCGGAATTCCGGAATGCCGTATTTGAGCACTCCGCCAATCTCGTGCAACGCTTCAAACACCGTGACGTCAAAGCCGCGTCGCGCCATATCGCCCGCAAACGAAAGTCCGGCGGGACCGGAGCCTACGACTGCAACCTTTATGCCGTTCGGCGCAGCCCGCTCGGGTGTCGGCTGTGCACCGGTCTCACGGGCGGTGTCAGCTGCGAAGCGCTCAAGGTATCCTATGGCCACGGGGGCCTTCTTCATCTTGTTGTATATACACTTGCTCTCGCACTGTCTTTCCTGAGGACACACGCGGCCGCACACAGCCGGCAATGCACTGGAGCGTGCCAGCACAGCGGCGGCAGCGTCTATCCGGCCACGCTGCACGTTTTTGACAAACGACGGTATGTCAATGCTCACGGGACAACCCTGCACGCATCCGGGATCGGCGCAGTCAAGGCATCGCGTAGCCTCGGTCACGGCCTGCAAGGGAGTGAGACCGAGGTTCACCTCGTCGTTGTTGGTCACACGCACATCCGGCGCGAGCATAGGCATCACTGCACGCGGGATGGCCGCGCGCTCCTTGGCCGGGATGGCAGAGCGCAGTTCTTCGCGCCACGCGGCGTTGCGGTCGGTCAGAGTATTCATGGCTTCGGATTATAAGCGCGCATGCGCATCAGCATTTCATCAAAATCCACTTGGTGGGCGTCAAATTCCGGGCCGTCGACACACACAAAGCGCATCCTGCCGCCGACCGTCACGCGGCAGGCGCCGCACATGCCCGTGCCGTCCACCATAATGGTATTCAGCGAGCAGATGGTCGGCACGTCGTACTTTCGCGTCAGTTCGGCCACGAATTTCATCATTATGGCCGGACCGATTGCCACGACTTCGTCGACCTGCTCGCGCAGCAGCACTTCCTCCACACCCTGCGTTACCAGACCTTTGCGACCCAGCGAGCCGTCGTCGGTCATGACGATGAGCTCATCGGAAGCTGCACGCACCTCGTCGGCGAGTATCACCAGGTCGGACGTGCGGGCGGCAATCACACTCACCACCCGGTTGCCGGCTTCTTTCATGGCACGGACAATCGGCAGCAGCGGAGCCACGCCCACACCACCGCCGCAACACACAACGGTGCCGCGGAGGGCGATGTCGGTTGCGCGGCCCAACGGCCCGACGAGGTCGTCGAAACACTGTCCGGGCTCAAGTGCGCAGATACACTCCGTGGATGCCCCCACAGCCTGCACCACAAGGGTGATGGTGCCGCGTGAAGGATCGGCGTCGGCTATGGTCAGCGGTATGCGCTCGCCGCCTTCGCCTGTGCGTACAATCACAAAATGACCCGGACGCCGCGCTTTTGCAACACGCGGAGCTTCCACGACAAGGCTGTACACCTTGTCGGAAAACTGTTTCTTGTCGACTATGCGAAACACGGTTTATGCCTGGGCGGCCTCTTCGCCGGTCTCTTCTTCTTTTTCCTCCTCTTCGGCGGCCACAAATTCAGTGATTCCGGCAGCTACAAGTTGGTTGTACCACGACAGAGCCTTGCGGATGTCGCTGGTGTACACACGATCGCGATCGAAGTCGGGCAGCACTTTTCCGAAATATTCGCGCACAGCCTCATCGCTATCCAAGGCCTTGAGATCTACAGCCTTGCCGTCCTCAAGTTTGCTGATGCTGTCATAGATGGTATAGAGAGGCACATCCTCGTCGGTGGTGTACATGGCGATATCGGCCAGCGACATCACTTTATCGCGCATGTATGCCGGACGGCGCTTACCGGTGGCGAGTTCTTCCACGATGAGCATGTTTTTGCCCTGACTCACGAGCTTATAGAGGCCCGGTTTTCCGGATATAGATAAGATTCTTTCGTTCATATTAGTCTTTGGTTAATAAATTCAACGGCAAAATTAGCACTTTCCGCACAATTTTCGTTAACTTTGCATGCTAATTTTATTTTTCACCCAAAAAGAATCATGTCGGCATACCTGAAATACCTCTTTCAGCTCATCCTCTCGCCTACGCGCGGATGGGAAGATATCTCGCATGACGGCGCCGACCCGGACGAACTGCTGCGACGCGGACTATATCCGCTCACGGGCGTCACAGCCCTCACAGAGTTCGTGCAGTTGTTCTACAGCCACGACGCCGGTATAGGTTCTGTGCTCCAGCAGGCCATGGCTATCTTTTGCGCCTTTTTTGCAGCCATATTCCTCTCCCGGATGCTGCTCGACGCGTGGTTGCCGAAAGTCACGGAGGGCCGCCCCAGCGAGCGGCGCACGGCCACACTCAACATTATGTGCATAGGCCAGATGGAGCTGATAGCAATCATTGACAATTGCATTCCTGCCGGCCTCACGCTCATACACTTCCTCCCCATCTACGCTCTCTTGATTTTCTACAAGTCATCGCGCTATATGGCTGTCCGCGCCGACAGTGAGATGAACTACATTGTGGTGGGCCTGCTCTCCGTAGTGGCTGTGCCAAAGGTGCTCTATTGGCTGCTGTCGCTGATTCTTAACTGATTACACAAGATGAACGCCAAAGACGTCAACATAAAGAACCGCCGGGCTACTTTCGACTATGCAATAGTCGAAACATTCACAGCAGGCATCGTGCTCACCGGCACGGAGATAAAATCGCTCCGACAGGGCAAGGCAAGTCTGGTAGATACATTCTGCTATGTCGACAAAGGCGAGGTGTGGGTCAAGAACATGTACATAGCCGAGTACTTCTTTGGCTCCTACAACAACCACTCCGCACGCCGCGACCGCAAGCTTTTGCTTCAGCGCAAGGAGATACGCCGCCTCGAAAAAGACGGCAAAGAGGCCGGCTTCACCATTGTGCCCTTGCGCCTGTTTGTCAACGACCGTGGCCTTGCCAAGCTCGTCATCGGACTCGCGCGCGGCAAGAAGGAGTACGACAAACGCCAGAGCATACGCGAGCGAGAGGACAAACGTGCCATGGCTCGCATGTTTCAGAAAAAATGAACAAACACCTTATTTATATATATGTATAGAACTAATACATGCGGCGAGCTCCGTCTGAGCGATGCGGGCAGCCAAGTGACTCTTGCAGGCTGGGTACAGCGCAGCCGCAAGATGGGAGGTATGACATTCGTCGACCTGCGCGACCGATACGGCATCACGCAGATAGTGTTCAACGTGGAAAACGACGCGGCGCTCACCGAGGCCGCCAACCATCTCGGCCGTGAGTTTGTGGTGCAGGTCACCGGAAAAGTGGCTGAACGAACATCCAAGAACCCTAACTTGCCCACTGGCGACATCGAGATAATAGCCGAGTCTCTTACGGTGCTCAACAGCAGCGAAGTGCCACCTTTCACCATCGAGGACGAATCCGACGGAGGTGATGACCTGCGCATGCGCTATCGCTATCTTGACCTGCGCCGCGCTCCTGTGCGCAGCAATCTCGAACTGCGCCATCGCATGACCATGGAAGTGCGCCGCTATCTCGACAGCAAAGGCTTCCTTGAGATTGAGACACCAATGCTCGTTGGTTCCACTCCGGAAGGCGCACGCGACTTCGTGGTGCCCTCACGCATGAATCCCGGTCAGTTCTATGCTCTGCCGCAGAGCCCGCAGACGCTCAAGCAACTTCTCATGGTCAGCGGCATGGACCGCTATTTCCAGATTGTGAAGTGCTTCCGCGACGAGGATTTGCGCGCCGACCGTCAGCCCGAGTTCACACAGATCGATTGCGAGATGAGCTTCGTGGAACAGGACGATATCATCAATCTTTTCGAAGGCATGGCCAAGCACCTTTTCAAAGAGCTGCGCGGCGTTGAGCTCACCGAATCCTTCCTGCGCATGCCTTGGGCTGACGCAATGAAGTACTATGGCAGCGACAAGCCCGACCTGCGATTCGAGATGCGCTTCGTCGAACTGATGGACGTGCTCAAGGGATATGGATTCAGTGTATTTGACAACGCTGCCTACATCGGAGGCATCTGTGCAAAAGGCGCGGCAGGCTACACCCGCAAGCAGCTCGACGAACTCACGGAATTTGTCAAGCGGCCGCAGATTGGCGCCAAAGGCATGGTTTACGCACGCGTCGAGCCCGACGGCAAAGTCAAGAGCAGCGTCGACAAGTTCTATGAGCAGGACACATTGCAGAAACTCCGCGAGGCTATGGGCGCGGAACCCGGCGACCTCATCCTCATCCTCAGCGGCGACGATGCCATGCGCACCCGCAGGCAACTCTGCGAGCTTCGCCTTGAAATGGGAAAACGCCTCGGCCTCCGCGACAAAAACAAGTTCGCATGCCTCTGGGTGGTTGACTTCCCCATGTTCGAGTGGAGCGAAGAGGAGCAGCGCCTCATGGCTATGCACCATCCCTTCACACATCCCAAGGACGAGGATATTCCCATGCTTGACACCGACCCGGCTGCAGTGCGTGCCGACGCCTACGACATGGTGGTCAACGGCGTCGAGGTGGGCGGCGGCTCTATCCGCATCCACGACAGCGCATTGCAGGCCAAGATGTTCGAGATACTCGGCTTTACTCCCGAAAAGGCACAGGAACAGTTTGGCTTCTTGATGAACGCTTTCAAGTTCGGTGCGCCGCCTCACGGCGGCCTGGCATATGGCCTCGACCGCTGGGTGTCGCTCTTCGCAGGCCTCGACAGCATCCGCGACTGCATCGCTTTCCCCAAAAACAACAGCGGCCGCGATGTCATGCTCGATGCTCCCGCCGCACTCGACCAAAAGCAGCTCGACGAGCTTCAGCTCGAAATCGTAAAGCCCGAAGCTGAAGCGTAAATGCAAATCAAGGACGTAATCTCCGTCATCGAGAGCTTCGCGCCTCCCGCGCTCCAGGAAAGCTGGGACAACACCGGCCTGCAGACGGGCGACGCTGAAGCTGAATGCACCGGCGTGCTCATATGCCTCGACCCCACCGAAGAGGTGGTGGCCGAGGCTGTGCGCCGCGAGTGCAACCTCGTGGTGTCACATCATCCGCTTCTGTTCCGCGGCCTCAAGCATATCACAGGTGCCACTCCTGTGGAGCGCACGGTGGTGGCGGCCATACGCGCGGGAGTTGCTATATACAGCAGCCACACCGCTCTCGACAGCGCCCGCGGCGGCGTCAGCTACGCGATTGCCCGCAGCATTGGAGCACGCGTTGAGAGGGTGTTGCGTCCCGCATCATGCAGTCCTGCCTATGCAGGCGAAGGTCTGGGTGTAGTAGCCGTCTTCCCCGAGCCCCTCGCTCCCGCCGACTTTATAGCACGCGTCAAGCATGCGTGCGGTTCCGGGATACTGCGGTGCACAGCGCCGGCCGACGGCCTTGCGATAAGCCGCATTGCCGTGTGCGGCGGTGCGGGAGGAGAATTCATCCCCGACGCTGTAGCCGCTTGCGCCGACGCCTATCTCACCGCCGATGTGCGCTATCACGACTTCGGAGAGTGGGCCGACCGCATTTTCATCGTTGATGCAGGACATTACGAAACCGAAAGTTGCACAAAAATGCTTTTTATGCAACTTATTAAAGAAAAATTCGCTAACTTTGCAGTCTACATTTCTGCAACCGAAAAGAATCCAATAAACTACTTGTAAAATAGCATATGGCCACCGAAAAGAAAAACGACGCCACCCTCAGCGTGGAATCGCGTCTGAAATCGCTTTACGAACTTCAGACCATCCTCTCTGAGATTGACCGCATAAAGACAATCCGCGGCGAACTTCCCCTCGAAGTCAAAGACCTTGAGGATAGCCTCGCAGGCCTGCACACACGCATCGACAACTATACTCGCGACATCGAGGGCCTCAAGCACGACGTAGCCGCCGAGCGCGAGAAAATACGCAGCTGCCAGGTGCTCATCGACCGCTACAAGGAACAGCTTGACAACGTGCGCAACAATCGTGAATTCGACCTCCTTACCAAGGAAGTTGAATTCCAGACCCTGGAAATAGAACTTGCAAACAAGCACATACAGGACCACACTCGCGCCATCGAAATCAAAAGTGCCGAAATCGCCGCCACCGAAGAGAAGGTGAACGACCAGGCGCACATCCTCGAAGAAAAGAAAGCCGAGCTCGACGAAATCATCAGCGAGACCCGACAGGACGAGGAAACCTTACGCGAGAAAGCCAAAGCCCTCGAGCCCAAAATTGACGACCGCACACTTTCGGCTTTCAAACGTATCCGCAAAAACGCCCGCAACGGCCTCGGCATCGTTTATGTGCAGCGCAACGCCTGTGGCGGTTGCTTCAACCGCGTGCCCCCGCAGAAACAGATGGAAATCAAACTCCACAAAAAAGTCATCGTCTGCGAGTACTGTGGCCGCATCATGATTGACCCCGTTCTTGCCGGCGTAGAAGACGCTCAGTAATCAGCCAACCACATCTACGGCACCGCGCTATAGCGTGGTGCCGTATTTCTTATCCACGCATATATTGGGCAATTCACTAAAAATTCGTAATTTTGTCCGAAATTTCAACCTACAACATTATGGAACGTGAAGTTCGCGTAAGATTCGCCCCGTCTCCCACGGGCCCCCTTCATATCGGCGGCGTGCGCACCGCTCTCTACAACTATCTATTTGCGCGCCGCCATGGCGGCAAGATGATTTTGCGCATCGAAGATACTGATTCGCAGCGCTTTGTTCCCGGCGCGGAGGACTACATCAACGAAGCCCTCGCATGGCTTGGCATAGGCATAGACGAAGGCGTGCGCGAAGGTGGCGAATATGGCCCCTACAAACAGAGCGAGCGCCGCGACATCTACCGCCGCTACGTCAGACAGCTCATCGATGCAGGTCGCGCCTATTATGCGTTCGACACCCCGGCCGAACTTGAAGCCAAACGAGCCGAAGTGGCCAATTTCCAGTACGATGCATCCACGCGAATGCAGATGCGCAACTCCCTCGCACTCCCGGCCGACGAAGTAAAAGCCCTTCTTGACGCCGGCACGCCCTACGTTGTCCGTTTTCTTATTGAACCGGGACGCGATGTGGAGGTCAACGATCTCATACGCGGCAAGGTAGTCATAAAGAGCGACATACTTGACGACAAAGTGCTATACAAGAGCGCCGATGATCTTCCCACCTACCATCTCGCCAACATCGTGGACGACCATCTGATGCTCGTTTCCCACGTCATCCGCGGCGAGGAATGGTTGCCTTCAGCACCTCTTCATGTGCTGCTCTATGAAGCATTCGGCTGGGCCGACACCATGCCTCAGTTTGTTCATCTTCCTCTGCTGCTCAAGCCCGATGGAAAAGGCAAGCTGAGCAAGCGCGACGGCGACCGTCTCGGCTTCCCCGTGTTCCCTCTCGAGTGGCACGACCCCGCCAGTGGCAACATTTCATCCGGCTACCGCGAGAGCGGCTACTTGCCCGAGGCCGTTGTCAACTTCCTTGCCCTGCTGGGCTGGAATCCTGGTGACGACACCGAGGTAATGTCCATGGACGAGCTCATCAGCAAGTTTGCCTTCGATCATTGCTCCAAGAGCGGAGCCAAATTTGCCTTTGAAAAAGGCAAATGGTTCAACCACACATATCTGCAGAACATCTCCGACGAAGCCCTCGCCGAGCTTTTCAAGCCGGTGTTGCGCGCCCGCGGAGTCAACCCCGACGACTTCTCCGACTCCTACATCACGCGCGCCGTGTCGTTGGTGAAGAGTCGCGTCAATTTCGTAAGCGAACTTTGGGACAACGCACGCTTCTTCTTCGTTGCCCCCGAGGACTACGACCCGAAAGCCGTGAAAAAGCGTTGGAGCGCCGACACTCCCGCCATAATGGATGAACTCGTCGCGCTGCTTGAGGCGCAACCGAGTTTCGACGCTTCCACCCTGGAGCCGGTAGTGCTCGGATGGATTTCCGACAAGGGCTATCATCTCGGCAACGTAATGAATGCTTTCCGCCTGGCCGTAGTGGGCGAATGCAAAGGCCCCCACATGTTCGACATCACCGAACTGATGGGCTGCGACGCCACCGTCAGCCGCATCCGTAAGGCAGTGGAACGTATCCGGATTCCCGAATGACGCCGCTCTACAACGCCGGCATACAACTCTATCGCGCCGCGGCACACATCGCGGCCACACGCTCGCGCAAGGTCGCCACGATGATTGGCGGCCAGCGCGCGACGTTGAAGTCGCTTCGCGCCGAACGCATGCGGGTTGCTCCCGAAGGCTATGACCTTTGGCTGCATGCCGCATCGCTTGGAGAGTTCGAGCAGGGACGTCCGCTCATGGAACGTTTCCGCCGCGAGCATCCCGAAGCACGCATTCTATTGTCCTTCTTCTCCCCTTCCGGCTACGAAATCCGCAAGAACTATTCAGTAGCCGATACGGTTGTCTATCTGCCATTCGACACTCCTGCCGCTGCACATGCCTTTATAGATGCTGCGGCGCCTAAGTGCGCGGTCTTTGTGAAGTATGAGTTTTGGGGCAACTACATCACTCGTCTTCGCAAACTCGGCATTCCGGTCTATCTTATCTCGGCCATATTCCGCCCCGGCCAGATTTTCTTTCGTCCGTGGGGAAGCGATTTTCGCCGCATCCTGCACAGCTACAGCCACTTGTTTGTACAAGATTCCGAATCGGCGATACTGCTCGACGGCATTGGTGTCCGCAATGTCACCGTCGCCGGCGACACACGCTTCGACCGCGTCACCGATATCATGGCTGCCCGTAAGGAACTGCCGGAGGTAGAGTCTTTCTGCTCTGACGCCACCTTCACGCTTGTCATTGGCAGCAGTTGGCAGCCCGACGAGGACGTGTACATAGACTGGCTGCACGCCCATCCGGAAGTGAAGGCTATCTGTGCCCCCCACGAGTTCGATGGCGCGCGGCTTGACACCTTGATTCACCGCTTCGGTCCCGGGGCCATGCTTTACTCCCGGTTTATGGCCGAGCGCCCGGACCCGGCTTCCGTGCGCTATCTTATTGTTGACTGTTTCGGCTTGCTCAGCAGTATTTATCGATTTGCCGACGCCGCCGTAATCGGTGGCGGATTCGGAGCTGGCATCCACAATCTCAACGAAGCTGCCGTCTATGGCATTCCGGTGCTTTTCGGTCCGCGCCATGGCAAATTCAAAGAGGCCACCGACCTTATTGCCAAGGGTGGGGGATTCGAGATGACCGACACGGCCTCCGGTCGTGCCGTCCTCGACCGGCTCCTCGCCGACAAAGATGCACGCCTGAGGGCCGGCAAGGCCGCCGCCGACTACATACACGCCAGCATAGGCGCCACCGATAAGATATACAACGCAATATTCGCACACAACCCATAAACCTTCAACATGATTAAAGTCGGAATACTCGAAGCAGCCACGGCCCACGGAGCCGAGCTGGTCCGCATTCTCCTCAACCATCCCGACATACAGCTCGAATGGGCGCAAAGCAGCGTCACGCAAGGGCCGGTCGCAGCTACCGTGCGCGGCATCGCCGGAGACACGACGATGAGTTTCTGCCGCCTTCCGCTTGCGCCCGTCGACATCATTATCAATTGTTCGCAGGAACCCGTATCATCCGAGTCAGTAGCGGCAATTGCTGCAGATCCGGCGAAAGTGCGCATCATCGAGACTGCCGCCACCGACCTGCCGGACACATTCGTCTATGGCCTTTGCGAACTCAACCGCAAGGCTCTCGTGCGCGGGGCCATGACCGCACGCCACGTCACCCCGCTGGCCATGGCCGTGGAACTTGCTCTGCTCCCATTGGCCAAGCACCTTATGCTCAACTCTCCTGTTCGAGTGGCCGCCTCTGTCGGCACCAACGGTCCGCGCACAATCAGTCGCCGCGCAGGCGGAACACTGCCTGAATGCGACGAGATAGCCTCGGCCATGCGTCTCGCACAGTCAAGTTTCTTTCAGCCGGTCGATATCGTAGAAATGCGCTGCGGCGGTACCGAAGGACTTATGGCTGTTGTCAGCGTGCAGTGTTCCATGCCCGTTGGCGAAGTGCGCCCGCTCTACGAGAAATGCTACGACGACCACAACTTTGTGTTCGTCAGCCACGATGCGGTCGACACCCGCGATGTGCTCGGCACCAACAAATGCCTGCTTCACGTCGACAAAGACGGCGACATGCTTCGCATCACCTCCGTGCTCGACCCTCGCGTCAAAGGTGCGGCCGGCAATACCGTCCACATCCTCAACCTCATGTTCGGGCTCCACGAGCGTACCGGTCTTGCCATGAAAGCCAATCCCGAATAAGTCCGGCGGTTAAAAATAAATAAGCACAGCGCTATTTATCTCTCAATGTTTTCACGATTGGCGTTTTTTTTGTAAATTTGCCGAAAGTAAGAATTGCTGCATTAGAAACATCATTAAGATAACACTATAATTAATCCTTTTTTAACCAATGAAACGAGTCTACACATTCGGCGACGGTAAGGCCGAAGGCGATGCCGGAATGAGAAATATTCTCGGCGGCAAGGGTGCCAATCTGGCAGAAATGAACCTGCTCGGCATGCCCGTGCCTCCCGGTTTCACCATCACCACTGAAGTTTGCACCGAATATACACAATTCGGCAAAGACGAAGTTGTAAAGCGCATCCAGAAAGATGTCGAGGCAGCTATCGCCCACGTCGAAACCCTCACTGGTAAGAAATTCAACGACCCCGCCAATCCCCTCCTCGTCAGCGTGCGTTCCGGCGCCCGCGCCTCCATGCCCGGCATGATGGACACCGTCCTCAACCTCGGCATGAACGACGCCACAGTCGAGAGCCTCGCAGCCAAGAGCGGTAATCCCCGCTTCGCATGGGACAGCTACCGCCGCTTCGTGCAGATGTACGGCGACGTCGTTCTCGGCATGAAGCCTAAGAGCAAGACCGACATCGACCCCTTCGAGGAAATCATGGACAAGGTGAAAGAAGAAAAAGGCGTTAAACTCGACACCGACCTCAACGTCGACGACCTCAAGAACCTCGTCAAGCTCTTCAAGGGCGCAGTAAAAGACTTCACCGGCAAGGATTTCCCCGATAGCGCATGGGAACAGCTCTGGGGCGGCATCTGCGCCGTGTTCGACAGCTGGATGAACGAGCGCGCCATCCTCTACCGCCGCATGAACCAGATTCCCGAAGAGTGGGGCACCGCCGTCAACGTGCAGGCCATGGTCTACGGCAACATGGGCGACAACTCCGCCACCGGCGTGGCATTCAGCCGCGACGCCGCCACCGGCGAAAACATCTTCAATGGTGAGTACCTCATCAACGCGCAGGGTGAAGACGTCGTAGCAGGCATCCGCACTCCCCAGCAGATCACCATCGAAGGCTCCCGCCGCTGGGCAGCCCTTCAGGGAATCTCCGAAGAGGAGCGCAAGAGCAAATATCCCTCCCTCGAAGAAGCAATGCCCGACTGCGCACAGGAACTCTTCCGCATCGCCGACAACCTTGAAGACCACTACAAGGACATGCAGGACATGGAGTTCACCATCCAGGACGGCAAGCTCTGGATGCTCCAGACCCGCAACGGCAAGCGCACCGGCGCTGCCATGGTCAAAATCGCCATGGACCTGCTCCGCGCAGGCGAAATCGACGAAAAGACCGTTCTGATGCGCATGGAACCCCAGAAGCTCGATGAGCTCCTGCACCCCGTGTTCGAGAAAGCCGCCCTCAAGCGTGCCAAAGTAGCCGCAAAAGGTCTGCCCGCTTCTCCCGGCGCAGCAGCCGGCCAGATTGTCTTCAGCGCCGACGACGCAGAAGCATGGGCCGAGAAAAAGCGCAAAGTCATCCTCGTCCGCATCGAGACATCCCCTGAAGACCTCCGCGGCATGGCCGTCGCACAGGGCATCCTCACCATGCGCGGTGGCATGACATCCCACGCAGCCGTCGTAGCCCGCGGCATGGGCAAATGCTGCGTCAGCGGTGCCGGCGAAATCAAGATCGACTACAAGGAAAAAACCGTTGAAATGGGCGGCAAAGTCTACAACGAAGGCGACTGGATCTCCCTCAACGGCTCCACAGGCGAAGTCTACGACGGCCAGGTGCCCACCACCGAACCCGAACTTGACGGCGACTTCGGCGCCATCATGAACCTCGCCGCAAAATACACCAAGACCCTCGTACGCACCAACGCCGATTCTCCCCGCGACGCCAAGCAGGCACGCACCTTCGGCGCACAGGGCATCGGCCTCTGCCGCACCGAGCACATGTTCTTCGAAGGCGACCGCATCAAGAGCGTCCGCGAGATGATTCTCGCATCCGACGAAGAAGGCCGCCGCGTAGCCCTCGCCAAACTTCTGCCCATGCAGCGTGGCGACTTCGAAGGCATCTTCGAAGCTATGGACGGCTACGGCGTCACCATCCGCCTGCTCGATCCCCCGCTGCACGAGTTCGTACCTCACCAGACTGCCACCCAGAAGGAGCTCGCCGACGAAATGGGCATCTCCCTCGCCGAAGTAAAAGCCAAGGTCGACAGCCTCGAGGAGTTCAACCCCATGCTCGGTCACCGTGGCTGCCGTCTCGGCATCACCTATCCCGAAATCACCGAGATGCAGACCCGCGCCATCATTGAGGCCGCCCTCGCATGCAAACGCCGTGGCATCGACGTGCACCCCGAAATCATGATTCCCCTCGTAGGCTCCCTCAAGGAAATCCAGCACCAGGCCAACGTCATCAACGAGACCGCAGGCAAGGTGTTCGACGAACAGGGCGAATCGCTGCCCTACCTCGTAGGCACCATGATTGAGGTTCCCCGCGCAGCACTCACCGCCAACGAGATTGCAACCGTGGCCGACTTCTTCTCCTTCGGCACCAACGACCTCACCCAGATGACCTTCGGCTTCTCCCGCGACGACGCTCCCAAGTTCCTCAAGTTCTACAAGGAGCACGGCATCATCAAGACCGATCCCTTCGAAGTCCTCGACCAGGAAGGCGTTGGCCAGCTCGTACGCATGGGCGTAGAAAAGGGCCGCAGCGTCAAGTCCGAGCTCAAGGTCGGCATCTGCGGCGAGCACGGTGGCGAACCCTCCAGCGTCAAGTTCTGCGCCAAACTCGGCATGAACTACGTCAGCTGCTCCCCCTTCCGCGTGCCCATCGCCCGCGTCGCCGCGGCGCAGGCTGCAATTGAAGATTAAGGCATAACGTAACATAATCCGACAGTTAGGCTGTAACGCTTTGAGAAATCAGGCGTTACAGCCTAAGTTGTTCTTAGGGGGTTCGTACACTTGGAAACAGAAATCGAGTCAAATGCACGGCAAAGAAATCCGAAGGGATTAAACATTGACAATTAGATAAAATGGCACATTCAAGATTTGCGTACAGAAGCAGCGCATGGACAGTTTCTTCCCCATCTACATCCGAGTGACCCACAACAGAAAGCAAGGGTACATAAAGACTACAAAAGTGGTCGAGAAGAAATTTGTATCGAAAACCAAAAGAGGAAGAGCGGCGGCGGCGGTGCCGCAACTCCATCAGAAAGAATGGATAATCAACATTTTTAGCGATCAACACGTTATAATTAAAAACATCAAGACTATGGCATGCGGGATATTTCTAACAGTTTTAACAGCTATCATCGTAACCTTTTTAGGAGTTGGGATAGCTGATTCGGAATGGCTCAAAAAGCGAGTTCATCACCGTTTTGCGCGATACCTTATCGGGCTAATAGTCGCAGTTGTTATTTTCTGCCCTGTGTATTTGGGAATCTGAGAGTATCAAACCGCAGCAAAAGAAAACCCCGACAATCATAGCCGAGGTTTCTATATTGTATGAGTTGCTGTTTCGTTATTGTAAAATTCCTGAAGATGCCGAGCCTGATACACCGGGTTCGTTATCACGCTGGACTTTTTTACCGAATCCGAATGTGTATGTAGCGGATAGCTGAATTAAGGCATGGCTTTGACCATCATAAAATTGTTGGAACGTGTCATAATACTTGCTATGCATTTCCTGAATGGTACTTTTCCAATTCCAACGAGAAAAGTCTATCAAGTCAGCCCGTACATTCCAATTAGAATTTGACCATCCTACTGTAATATACCAATCACTTTTTGACTTTTGCCATATTCCGTTCATACAACCATCGGCACAGGCATTGTCGGAAATATATGTCAAAGTAAAATTCCAATCTTTAAGATAATACCGTATTCGGGTATACCAGTTGATACTTGAATGGTTCACATTGTAAGGAGCCCCATTGTGATTAAGAAGCTGTGCAACCTGTCCCGATAAAACAAGAGTGCGATTTAGAAATCTCAACGTTCCCGAAACGCCGTACTGCCCCTGAGCAAAACTTCCCATCGGCTGTTTGATAGTTCGCAAAATACCGTCAGAAGAAGCGACATAATCGTAAGAGTATCGGTCGCCAACTATCCATGCCCATGCAAAAGCACTCAGACTATAATTATTGTTAGGAAGCCAAGTATAGCGAAAATCTATATCGTAGCTTTTTGAAGGCACAAGATTGGGATTACCGGTATATCGCAGTAAAGGTGTGTACTGAATGATATTTTCGCTTTTATAAGTAGGAGAAGGAGTCCACGAGCTATAATGGAATGTCGCGGAGAGCGAGTGTTTCTCTTTGAATCCATATTGTAATGAAATGTCAAACCATGGCGATGAAGGATTATCCACCATATCTGCAAATTTCAACTTATCCCAATCCCATCCAAAACCTGTAGAACCGTAAAAATTGCCTATACTAACGTTATAGGTAGCACCTATTCCAACTCTCGAAGATTTTGCTCTATCAAGAGAAGTAGCACTGCCAGTATATTGAGTGCGGTTATATTCGTAAGAACCTCTTATAAATCCGAGAAGATTACCACATTTGCCGAAATCGTGATTGAATTTCAAGTCTGCTTTCAGTTGATTGGTATTATCAACAGCACCGTTGTAAATCGGAGCGAAACCGTTCTCTATATATGACGAATTCTGCTCAGTATGTGAAAACATGTAAAATGGAGTAAACGATATGGAATTGCTTTTAGGCAAAGCAAAGAAATAGTAACCGTTGTATGACAGGAATTTGGCAGAGTTGTTAAGAGTAGAAGAATATTCAGAGGGAGGAAAGTCAGCAGGAAAGTACACCACTTCGCCGGTACGGTCAGAGTGCGGTTTTCGATTTATGTTGCCATTAATCAGTGTCGAGGCTTGAATCTTATCAGTATTATATGTTGCTTTGAAGGCTGCAAAATATTGTTGCCTGTTTTCCTTCGATGAAGTTGTATTAGAATAGCGATCAAAAATTTTCATAGTTCCATCTGGTTGGGGTAACCGATAGGTTTCGGTAAGTTCCGAGCCATAATGACTGCTGTTGTGCCCCCAACCATATCCCATCAGGTCGTATGTCATATTTTTATATTGCAATCTGACACTGCCTAAAAGTTGTTCCGAAAAGTGCAAAAGATTTGTGTGGTCATAGGCTTTTACGTAGCCTCCATATTCATATTTAGTCATAATATAATTGACTGCGAACTGATGACCTTGCAAACGAGGGTCTGAAGGATATTCGTAATATTCCACTCTCTTAACATCAGATATACGCATAGCCTTTATATCATTCTCGGTAGCAGGGATATAATCAATAAATACCGCAACCTCCTTCCCCGAATTTGTTTTAATATTGCCATTCAACGTCACGTTCAGTTGCGGTATTGACATCTGGTCGAGCAAATCCGCTCCCGTTTGCGAGGCATTCTTCTGTCTAACCGTAGGAATATAAGTTGATTTTTTTGCATCAGTCCGCTGCATTTGAGCTTCAACTACAACCTCGTTAAGCTCCTGTGTTATGATACTGTCGTTAGTCTCACTTTGCGCTATTGCACTGAATGTACATAGCCATATACCAATTAAGCAATATATTTGTTTCATAACTCAAAGTCATTCAGATTATGGCGCAAAGTTACAGACAATAAAAATAAAAACTCTCAAACAAAGTTGAGAGTCGAAGATTTTGTATTATTTGCCGTAGCTTTTTCGTAACCTACTCAGGTATGTAGGGTTAAGGAAAGAGGCTATGTCTTTGAGGGAGAAAATCGAAAAAATGTCTTCGTATTTATTGACAAGCTCATCATATCGTTCCTTTGCTGATTTTACGAACAAATTGATATATCGGTCATACACAGTATCAAATAAGGCATTACTGGTTTCTGAAACAATGTGATACAGTTCTTCTTCCGATTTCATTCTGCGACCTATGTCTCTTGCTGAGATACAATAAATATCACATGGAGTAACAGCCTCTATTGAAATACGCGCTTTCTTGCCATAAAAAGAGAACGGAAAATCAGCGACAAATTCACCGTCAGACTCCAACCCGACAACACTCTCTGTGCCGTCAGCAGCATAAGCAATGTATTTTAGGATACCTGACTTGATATATCCCACATATTTTGCTACCTCGCCCCTCGTTACGAACATCTCTCCTTTTTCATAATGGCGTAACACTCCTTTCTCAACACATAGGTTGCGCCAAAAATCGGAGTCGATATTCTCGTAATATGTATTGAAGTTGGAGGATTTCACTATATTGTCGGTATTGCCAAAATGTAGTGGAGCAGTCGTAACATTTCCGATGGCAAAGGTACAAAAAAAATTATGATACACCGCTCATACTTAGCGAGAAAGTATCGTAGTAAGGGGAATCTTTCGGGTCGATGATAGGTTGGCCGCATGGTGCATGCCCTTGATGAGTCCCGAATTTTCAAGTGCTATAACTGCAGTGTTTGCACCGATATACTGCGTAAGGCGTCGGGTCTTATAAAAGTATCGCTCCTCTGTAATTTTTTGCGTAAATTCGCGTCTAATAAGAAAACCTCAAAATCATTCAACCATGTTTAATTTACCTTGGTACGCATATCTGCCAATTGTGGCAGGCATTATTGGCGGCATAATCGGAGGCTACTACTATAAAAAGAATCATAGCGACAAACAGAAATAATATCAGCGGATAGATTCATCGTCGGGGTCGGATTCGGTGTTGCCAGGGAATAGTGTGCCAAATTCGAGGTCGTATTCCTCAAATTCGACATCTTCAACCGCAAAGTGTTTTCGCGTGTCACATACACCGACATGGACGTATACCGAAGCACTTACCGTCTACGTCCGTTTAATCTTATGCTAAAAGTTAGATTCAATATATTATGACTGCGCGCCCGATTCGGGTACGATAGCGAAGGCAAGAGTGGATCTCGGCAACCACTTGACACTCCGCATAAAAAGAACGCGAGCCTCGGATCCAACCTAAAAGTTGGTGCCGAAGCTCGCTGTATGAGTTATGCGATTGAAGCCGGACGGCGGAGATTATAAGCTCCGTTCACGAAAGCGCGGCGGCGGTGCCGCATCGCCATAAAAGCTTATGATTTCTTATTGAATAGCTTACCTAACCATGCGGATAATATCGGTCCAAATACACCTGCCATAGCACATGCAAAGCCAATGACAATATATTCGCGCCAATCACCTGTAAACAAATTCCGGCCTAATACAAGGTTAAGCAAATAGCACATAAACGCTGTAAAAGCCCATACAATAAAAAACGCTATTATAAAGCTGAGATTCTTTTTCATAAAAGTTATTTTAGGCGGCACTTATTCCACAGGCAAAGTTACGAAATTTTTATAGAACACCGCTCATTGACAGCGAGAAAGAATCGTGGAACGGGAATTTTTCGGCGCCGATGTCGAGGGTATCGAAGGCGTCGGTGCGGTGTTCGAGCAGGTCTTCTTCGCTCTCTGCGAGCTTTTCGCCGGATTTGTCTTTACGGAAACCGTTGCGGCCTCAGCTTACTCCGGCAGACTGAATGGCGAGAATCAAGTCCTCGTTGTTGGAACGTAGTTCATGCCGATGCAGTGTTGAAATAAACTTTCTTCTCGCTCATCTGTAATTTCTTGCGTAAATTCGCGTCTAATAAGAAAACTTAAAAATCAAAAGGTTATGCTTAAACATTGGTATGTCTACATAATAATTGCAGTTGTAGCGGAGCTTCTGCTGCTGGTTTGCGACAAATACAAAATCATAAAGCCGAAGCCTCTACGATATTTTATCGTAATATTCGTTTCCGCTTTTATCTGCTTTGGAGCTTTCGACCTCATTGTCGGGGAATAGCGCATCGAACTCCAAATCCACATCCTCAAACTCGACATCTTCAATGTCGATAGTTTCCTTTCGGTATTTCTCAATCATAGCAGAGATTTTCTCGGCTATGTTGGGAATAGGCTCGATGCCGAGGACACGCGGGTCATCGGTAGCCATAAAAGGCTGAACGAGAATTTGGTCGAGCGGTATAGCCTGTTCATCTTCGAGGTCAACGCGGTTGAGCTTGCCGTAGGCGGTTGCCGCTCGCTCCATCGTCTTGCTGTCCTTACGCTTCTCGGCCATCTTGTATGTGGCGAATAGCGTTAGGATATGACATAGAAAACGGCTTATGTACCGCGAAGACACATAAGCCGCTCTATGCTGTAAAAGACAAGCGTTTAACTTAAAGAATTAGCATAATCTAAAATAAAAGAATAACCGTCTTTTTCTTCATCCTCAAACAATTTGACTTTGACCATTCCAGAGCATTGACCCTCTTGACGAGCCATATTAACGAGATTGATTACCTCTGATACTTTATTATTATGCAACAGTGCTACAAGATATGATAAAGAGATATCACCACGAGCGTTGGTAGAGGGAGGCATATACAGGTCCGCAGACGGATTTTTAGATATAAAATTACGTATATCCGATTCAATTTCATTAAATACTGATTCCCAAATATCCCCAATAATTGACTCGGAATAAGTTTTACTGTTGCCGGGGAAAGTATCATAAGACGCAATGGACTCTCCGGGCAAGGCAAATGCACCATTGCCACGCAAACTTATCGGTTTCTTGGCTTCCGGAATTTGGAAAATATCACACCACAAATCATCTGCGTAAAATGGCTTAACATGTAAATCTATACTGGCATTTACAAGGTGTAATAGATAAAAGAAATAGCCATTAACTATTTTATAGCTAACGTATCCGCTTTTCTTCCAGCCATATTCACTCCCGACAGATTTGCGAGAGGTATTTACACATTTATCAAATTCTTTGCTTGTCATATCGCAAAGTTACATAAAATTCTGCTATTCATCATCTTCCATATCCAATAAATTGCGGTGGGCGTTCTCGATAGCGTGAGTCCTTTTAGGCATTCCATTCATTTGTTTTCATCGCCTCTTATAAATATCGCGCCCGGCTCTTTAAAGGTTATCGGAAGGGTAAAGTGTAAGTTTTTCTTTTGGGGAGTATAGTATTTTACGCGGAATTTGGGCAACGCATTCACAAGTCTTAACGCCTCTTGATTGACGGCCTCGTTTTTGCTCGGTCGGCGAAAAATCGACGGGTCGCTGATTGAGCCGTCTGGATGAACGGTAAATTTCACTAATACACGTTCGCTACCCTTGAAACCATCCGGAATACGGATGTTTTCGTCAAGCCATTCTTTGAGTTTTCCGTTGCCTCCCGGAAATTCGCAGAGAGGTTCATCGCAAACCCAAATTTTTCGCGCGTCTGCTTTTATTTCAGCAAGAGTTTCGGGCGATACTGTCAGAAAGAGTGCGCGATTCCCATACTCATCGTTTTTTACCTCCATCTTTTGAATGGAGTCGGCCGACACGTAATCAAGGCGTGCCCCCCGAATCCATTCGTTGTTGAAATAGTAGAATATGGTTTCTGTATCCCGTTCAGTCAGAGGGAATTGAATTTCGCGTACAATGGTGTCGTTCACGCAGTAATTCTGCGCGACTGCAATGCTCGCCTGAACGAGAATCAAGGAAAATAATAATATCTTCTTCATATAGTACAAGTTTGATTTTACAAAACGTCATGGCTCAGTCGAACCCTTTCCAACTGCAAAGTTAGAAAAGGCAATGGATTTGGTCTTAACAAATGTATAGACCGCCTTATTTTTTGATGTTCGTGCTTGAAGTTTTTGCCAGTTCTCGTCTGATACGGCTTAAATGGTTGGGGGTAATCAACAGGAAAGAAGATAAATCTCTCAATGTAACAGTCTCGACAATTTGGGGATATTGTTCACACAATTCCACATAACGCTGACGTGGCGACTTGCGGTAGAGATTGAGCAACCGCATAAGTACCATGTTGAACAGTGCCTTATATTCATCGAGCAGAAAAGGGGAAAGATAATCCTTGAAATTTTTCAGCGGCACACGCATTATATCGCAATCAGCGCCGGCGATAATTGAAAATTGGGAGGATTCTCCGCGTAAAGACGAATGAAAATCTGTAATGAGTTGACCCGGGAAAGCGAAATTAACTACTGCCTCATCTCCCGAATCATTGAGGGTTGTAAATTTGAAATAGCCCGAAACTACAAGGGCTGCATAGCGTGCGATTGTACCTTGCTGGACAAAACACTCTCCTTTTTTATAATGGCATAGCGTTCCATTCTCACGGCAAAAATCAATGGCTGCCGTGAGATCTAATAAATCAATATATGAGTTAAACTGTGCCATAAGGAATTACAAAGTTAGGTAAAAATCTGCTATTCGTCATCTTCCATCTCCAATAAACTGCGATTGGTCTTCTCTCTTCGGTGCTTTTGTTGTATATCATTAGAAAAATATAAAGTACTGTCGTGATGAGCAGTTTCAACCGCCTGCCACAAAAATAAAAAAGCGGCAGACTCCGGAGAGCCCGCCGCATTATATAATTTCACACTGCGAAGCCGAGGCGTGGCCTCTCCCTGCGCACCGGCGCCATCGGCGCCGGAATGTCCGCAGCCGTGATGGTGCGCAGGTCGCTCTCGGTCGGACGCCCGATCGCAACCACGCGTTCGGCCATTGCCGGCAACACACCGGTTTCAAGCAGATTCATCACATGGCGCGCATTGCCGAACGAAGCATCGCGATGCTCCCAGTCGTGTCTCAGCACGCGGCGCAGCAACTCACGCGCATCGTCGCACATTGCATAGTCATTGTCCGCCAGATATTTGTCGGCAATCTGCTCAAGCTGTTCCGATGCGTAATCGCTGAACACTATGCGGTTCGTCGCAGGTATGCGCGACGCAAGGCCCGGATTGCTCTCAAGCAGGTCCAGCGTCGGCTCCGTATAGCCCGCGAGAATCAGCATCCAGTCGCGGTCGCTCTCGTCGGCCAGCACCGTCATCATGGCCTCCAGCACCATGTGCCCGGGATCCTTTGGGTCGTCGACACGATTGAGCTGATAAGCCTCATCTATAAAAAGAATGCCCCCGCTCGCCGCCTTGAGAGCCTCGCGCACAGCCTTCTCCTCATCGCCGTAATATTTGCTCACAAAGGAGCCGCGCGTGCGCACCACCACATGGCCGCGCGACAGCACACCGGCTTCTTTCAACAGACGTCCCATGATGCCCGCCACTGTCGTCTTGCCTGTGCCGGGCGATCCCAGGAACATAGCATGCAGCGGCGGGCGCTTTATCCGCAGGCCCGCACGCTCGCGCATCCCGAAAAACCGGCTGACGGCATACATGCTGCGCACCTTTGCCTTCACCTCGTCAAGGCCGATGAGCGCATCCAGCTCATCCATTGCCGAAGTTTCAACAGCCGGCACAAGGGTAGGGGATTCTTGCTCCCGCAGGCCTCCGGACTCTGCGATGAATTCGTCAAGCAATCTGTCAAAATTCTCATCGGCCAACGCCGCATCGCCCTCCTCCGGATAGGCATAACCGCGCTGCAACGTGTCAGCGGAGCCAAGCTTGAACTGCGCCACTGCACGTCCGAGCGCATCCACAGCCACAGTCAGTTCCTCAGCGCATGCCACCTCCGCCGGCACTTCGCATTCAGCTCTCACCACGCCGGCATCGGCATGCACATCGGCAATGAGGTTGCAACGATGGCCGCGCTCGTTGCGGAAATGCAGGCAAAGCTGCGGACGCCTTGCGTCAGCCGGCAACTTGTCCGACAATTCAAGCACCACCTTCTGCTCATATCCGTCACGGCGCAGCAAGCGCTGCATAGGCGCATCCCCGCCGGCCGATGCCACATAGGCCTTATTCAGCCGCGGCCTCCACGGCTCCGCAAATCGCAGCCCGCGTGCGTGGGCCGTCGAGCCGTCGCGAAGCGCCACCACGCGCAGCTCATATTCATAGCGCTCGTTCACCAGGTCGGCCTTCAGCGGCACGTCCACACGCCACAGCGTGCGAGACTCTCCCGCGCCGAAGCTCACCGAGAAAGTACGCGCGCTCACACACTCGCCCGTGGCCATGTTCACCACCTCGGCACGAAAACTGCCCGAAGCCGCGCGCACAGCCTTCGAGCGAGAGAGAGACACGGCTACGGCCATGTACTTCATGCCGTCGCGCGTGAATTCATTTCTATCGTCAAATATATGGAATGCAGGATGTTCGTGGGCAAGCACATGGTCCGGTCCGTAAGGACGCATGCACACACTTTCCACTACGATGTTGTTGGGTTTGTTGTTCATAATTTCCTTAGATTTATTAGTTATTTGATAAAATGTCGTGTACCACCATGTCAATGTTCGCGCAGACGCACGAAGCGTCTTTCGGCTCCCACGTCCGTGCCATGCGCAAGGGCATAGCACAAGCCGCAAGGCTCGTCGCCGTGATTAAAAGTGGTAGGTAAACGACACACAGCTACTCACGCGACGGATGCTCGGAGCAAACGGGATAAGCTGTAATCTGTGTCATATCAATAACTAATAAATAAGGATTCGTGTGACGTGCAGCACAATAGACTTCACTCACACATCGCAAATTTATATCAAAATTCTGAATCCCGCAAAATAATCTCAAAAAATCGTCAAAAATTTTGCATATTCACCAAAAAGCGCTAACTTTGCATTCGCAAATCGGAAATTTGCCGGTCCTATAGCTCAGTTGGTTAGAGCACCTGACTCATAATCAGGGAGTCCTTGGTTCAAGCCCAAGTGGGACCACCCCTTGAAAATCAAGCAGTTACGAATCGAATCGTAGCTGCTTTTTCTTTTGCCTTAAACAGAAATCTGAACACAACTCCGAGCCAACTGATTTCAGCCTCTATTGGCGGCCCCCTATGTTCATGCTTGTGTGTTCAAATTCATGGCTGAGGAAATAGAAAATAACAGAAGAGAATGCTTTTTCTTTTGCCCAGCCATATACCAGCATAAAGCCCGAACCAAACCAAATAGGTTTAGCCTTTGTGTCGTTAGAAACGCCAGGGGCTGAGGAGAAGAAAAAATATGGTAGCTACCATGGAGGTGTGGATTTTTCTTGCCCTATTATCACCGAGTTACGAAAATTTTGTTGTAACTTTGCGTATGACTACTCTCTCTAAAATATTGGTTTTGTGTGTTGGCTTTGCCCTTTCCTGTAACCTATGGTCGCAAAGCCGCGAATTCGGGTGTCGTAATGTTGATGGAGTTTGGCAGGAGAAGACACACATAGTTAATTCAGCATTTTTTGCAAGATACACCATAAATGCCGATTCAATCTGGTATTCAGTGAATGAATACGACGGATTAAATCCCATAAGGTCTTTTGGTGGAACATATACGATAGACCGTGATTCAATTAGTATACGGATACAGTATATAAAACGGGTTTCACATACCGCTATTTGCCGGGATCAGTTTTTGCCGGCAAACAACCAATGGTCAATACTTGACGAGGGCACATTAGTAACAGACACTTTGCCTGCTCCACAGCTGTTTGTTTTGCCAATAAAGATAGAGACCAAGACTCTTGTTATTGATGATGTCCCTTTTTATTTAATAACTGACGAACAACAATAACCGGTTATGATAAATCTAATTCGTATAATACTTCTTGCATCCATTCTATCTGTCGTGGTCGTTGGATGTGGCGGAGGTCGTAAATCCGAAAGTGTCGCGCCACGGCAAACGGCAGAGGACACCGTAATTGCAACGGTTCCTCAGGTTGTCAGAGGCAGGATTGTCGAAGATACCGTTATCGGCCACTGGACAATAAAAGCATTAAAAGACTCCAATGATGTAATTGTTGGACGACACGATTGGGCTGTAAGAGATTCATCCGTATTTCTTACCCTGTCGTATGACAGAAATATCG